>QMOO01000171.1 GCA_003648245.1 Caldisericota bacterium | reverse complement strand
GAGAATTATACAATTTTTGTGAGGTATAATAAAAATATGAGAAAAATCCTGTATTTCACGGATACTCATCTTCAAAGCAAAGAGCTTTCATCCAGGAAGGATAATTTTCTTATGTCAGTTCTTGAAAAAATTGAGGAGATAGGAGAAATAGCTAATTCTAATAATGTGGACTATGTTTTATTTGGTGGAGATTGGTTCTCTCGTCCTTCTCCCAGTGACGAAGTTGTAATTAAACTTATTCAAACATTAAAAAAATTTAATGCAAGACCTATAATTAGTATTTTGGGAAATCATGACATAGAAGGGAGGAATCCTGAAACTTATAACAGAAAGTCGGCAAAAATACTCGAGGAGGCTGGTGTTGTTAAGTTTCTAAAGGATGGTGAAGTTTTTCCTCCAGTTGATACAGAGATTGAGATACATGGGGTTAATTATAGAGATGGTGTTGATGAGAATCCTGATTTTCTAAGGATAGAGAAGAGAAACATGAATCTTATTGCAATAGAAATGGTACATTCCTATGTTCTACCATTTAAGGCAAATTTTTCGTGTCTTTCACTGGAAGAAGTGGCAGGTGTTACCGAAGCAGATATAATACTTGTAGGTCACTATCATGATGGATATGGAGTAAGAAGAGTGAATGGAAAAATATTTATATCTCCAGGAAGTGTTGCCAGGGATAGTATAACTCAATTTGATAGAATTCCACAGGTCGTATTGTTAACCATTGAAAATACAAAAGTGGAACCAAAATTAATAAAACTTAAAAGAGTAAAAAAAAGGGAAGAAATTGAGAGTAAGAAGTTAAATGATATTGATAGAGTTCTCTTTGGAGAGTTTTTTTCCTCTCTTACAGAGAGAGAGAATGCAAGTTTTGATCCAGAAAAAATAATAGAGATGATTTCTAAAAATGAAGACGTGGATGAGGTGGTAAGAAGAGAGGCGTTGAGGAGATATGAAGAGGCAAGGGAAAGAATTTATAAAAAATCTTGATGATTTTAAAAGGAAATTCAGTGGTTTAAATGAAAAACTTAAAGAGAGTATTCTTTTAAGAGATAGCGTTGTTCTGGATGTCTTGAAATCAAAGGAAACTGTGAAAGAAAAAAGTGAATTTAACTTTTCTCCCTTCTTCATTGATGGATCCCTTATGAAAATGGGTGGTAACTACCCAAACTTTTTTTATATATTCCGTTCACTTGCTGTAAATCCCTTTAGTGGAAAAAAAATATTCATGTATGACCTTTTTTCTCCCCTTCTCCTAGAGGATAGAACCTATTTTGAGAGAATCTTAAATGAGATAAAAAGGAGAGAAGAGTATCTACTTTCAGATTTAACATACGCAGAGGAGAGGATAAGATATGAAAGAATGGCAAAATTAGAGGTTCTTGTGGCAATAGACTCAGTTGATTTCTTAAAAGAGGGTGACATCTTAATTATGGATGGTTCCCTAACACATTTCCAAAAACAGGTTAGCAAGGAATTTGATGATCTTCTGAATAGGTGCAAATCTAAAGACATTACCATCGTTGGTGTAATAGAGGATATATATGGCAGGGAGCTTTCAAATTTAGATTTATCTGACAAGGAATTACTTACAGGAAAACTGTCAATAGGAGAGATGATTTTTCTTCCATATCCAAAGAAAAAACGTGGTTTCTCAATGGTGTATTTGAGGAGTTCTAATGATCCTATTCCTATTGCTTTTGACATTCCGTCTGATTTTAAAGATAGATATAGAGAGATTGCATCTTTTATAATGTTCATAACAGAAAAGAGAGGGAGAGGGATTCCTATGTTTCTGGATATGGTTGATAGAGAGGTTAAACTAACGGAGAAGGAAATACGGCTTATGGGAAAACAATTTATTGATGAGAGAATATTTGAAACATTCTTTACGCCAAAAAGGAGACTAAGATGAGCGATATATTAGTTGTAGGTGAATCCAATCAATTTGAGGTTTTTGTAGCATCAAGAGAGGAAAAATTTTCCTATCATGATTTTTTCTTTGTGAAAGGTGATGGGAAAGAGTATCTTGCAGAGGTCGTTGAGTCTTACAGTATAAATTCCTTCCTTCCTCTTCCTGGAAGTGGAAACGAGAGGGAGGAGAGAATAATCTCTCACTTAAAAACCCTTGGTTTTAAAATTGAAGAGGAAGAAATAAACATAGGAAAACTCAGGTTCTTAGATGAACCACCGTATCCTTTAAAAGTAGGAAGTAGAGTAAGAAGAGCAAACTTTTCTGAGATAAAGCATATCTTTAAGCTAAAACCCGATGGTCTTGTGGTGGGAGTTATTAAAAATACAGATAGATTTTATAACTCTCTACCCGGTGAATTTAAAGACCTTGTGGAAATTCTTGAAGAAGGAAGGAAAAGAGATCAAAGAGAGATCCCATTTATATTCGGTGTCAGAGAAATGGCAGAGTATCCACACATTGGTATATTTGGCGGTAGTGGTTCCGGTAAATCCTTCTCTTTAAGAGTAATTCTCGAAGAGATGGCTAAGAAAGGTTATCCAGCTATTGTATTTGATCCACATTTTGAAATGATCTTTGATATAGTAGATGAAAGCGTTAAGGGCGTTTACAAAAATATAAAAGAAACTGTAAGAGTGTTCACTGTGGGAGAGGATATTGGTATAGATTTTTCTGAGTTATCTGAAGGTGAGGTGGAGTCGTTGTTTTCTACTATAAGTGAAATTGAACCTCCCCAGATGGAAGCAATATACGTTGCATACAGTATGATGGGGGAAGAAAAAAACTTATCAAATTTTAGAGAAAATCTAAGAAGTTTAGGTGAGAAAAAAGCGGAGGGGGAGATTAAGACAAATGTGAATCCTTCAAGCGCAAGAGCAGTACTAAGAAAGCTAAATTACCTGATAAGGCTTGGAATTTTTGGAAAAGGAGACAGGGAGATTATAAGCTGGATGAAGGATAAAAAAATTGCAGTGGTCTGGGGAAACCTCGATACATTAAAGGTTTTTGTGTCATTTTTACTTAGAAAATTGGTGGATAAGAGAAGAATATATAAG
>QMOO01000170.1 GCA_003648245.1 Caldisericota bacterium | reverse complement strand
GAATTTGTTGCAGTTGAAAGTGAACATTCAGCAATGAGTGCCTGTATTGGTGCTTCTGCTGCTGGAGCAAGAGCAATGACAGGAACTTCTTCTCAGGGGCTTGCTCTTATGTGGGAAATGCTTTATATTGCTTCAGGATTGCGACTTCCAATTGTTATGGCTGTTGTAAATCGTGCTCTTTCTTCTCCAATAAATATTCACTGTGACCATTCAGATACATTTGGAGCAAGAGATACCGGGTGGATACAGATTTATTCAGAAAATGTTCAGGAAACATACGATAATGTTTTTCAGGCAGTAAGAATTGCTGAACATCCTGATGTAAAACTTCCTGCTCTGGTTACAACTGACGGATTTATTTTAAGTCATTGTCTTGAAACAATTGAAATGCTTACAGACGAAGAAGTTAAAGAATTTATAGGAACTCCTCCTGAAAGAGATAATTTATTGAAAAGTTTAATTGAAGATAAACCTATAACCTTAGGTGCTCTTGACCTTCAGGACTATTATTTTGAACATAAAAGACAGCAGGCAGAAGGAATGAAAGGTGCTTTAAAAGTTATTCCTGAAATAGGGAAAGAGTTTGGAGATAAATTTGGCAGATACTATGGGTTTTTTGAAGAATATAAACTTGATGATGCAGATGTAGGGATTGTTGTTATTGGTTCAACTGCAGGAACTGCAAAAGAAGTAGTTGATGAAATGAGAAAAGAAGGGAAAAAAGTAGGACTTTTAAAATTGAGAGTTTACAGACCATTCCCAGCAGAACAACTTGCAAAAGCACTTTCAAATTTAAAAGTAGTTGGAGTTATGGAGAGAGTTGAAGGAATGGCTGGTTTTGTTTCACCTCTTTACTCTGAAATTTCTGCTTCTCTTTATGATTATGATAAAAAACCAGTTTTACTTGATTTTGTTTATGGACTTGGTGGAAGAGATGTAAAAATTGAAGATATAAAAGGTGTTTTTAATGACCTTTTGAAAACAGCAGAAACAGGGAAAAAAGAATTTACTTTAAAATATGTTGGAGTAAGAGAATAGGAGGGAAAGATGCCAAGTTTAAAACAACTTGCAAAAAGAAAAGAAAAATTTGTATCAGGGCACAGATTATGTGCCGGATGTGGAGCAGGAATTATTGCAAGACAGGTAATGCTTGCTATTGATAAACCAGTAATTGTTGCAATTTCTACTGGTTGTCTTGAAGTTGCCAGCACAATTTTTCCATATTCTTCCTGGAATATCCCCTGGATACATTCTGCTTTTGAAAATGTAGCAGCGACAATAAGTGGAGTTGAAACGGCTTACAGGTCATTGAAAAAACAGGGGAAAATTAATATTGATGATGTTGTTTTTGTTGCCTTTGGTGGAGATGGTGGAACATATGATATAGGACTTCAGGCACTTTCAGGAGCAGCAGAAAGAGGACATAAAGTTCTTTATGTATGTTATGACAATCAGGCTTATATGAACTGTTTAAGCACATCTTCTATTATAATGACTAAACAGGGAGCAAAGAAAATAACAGATGTAAAAGTAGGAGAACAAATATATGCTTTTGACCAGAAAACTTACCAGCTGGTTGTAAAAAGATGTATCGGTGTTTTTGACAATGGAATAAAACCTGTTTATGAACTTAAGACCCTACATTATTCAATAAAGGCAACAGATAATCATCCATTTCTGGTTCTGAAAAGAAATGGGAGAGGAAGAAAAAATAGTTTTATCTGGAAAACATTAGCAGAAATTAACATAGGGGACGAAATTGTTGTTTGTAAAAATATAAATCCAGGAAAATCTGCTGAATTTAACTTCACAAAAGTTTCTACAGATGACTATAAGGTAAATAGAATAAATGACATTAATATACCTAACACTTCCAGTCCTGATTTAATGAAGTACTTAGGTATCTATGTTGGTGATGGATGGGTAAGAAGCAAAAAAGGTGAAGTAGGTTTTGCTTTGCCAGATAAAAGCAAAGAAAGGGATGTTTTTATTAACTTACATACCAAAATTTTTGGCAGAAAATTTAAAACAGACGATATGTATGTCTATGTGAATTCTGTAAATTTAGCAAGGTTTATTGAGTCGTTAGGTTTCAGAAAAGGAGCAAAAAATAAAACTATTCCACCATGGGTATTTACTTTGCCGGTAGAAGAAAGAGAAAAATTCATTGAGGGGTTGGTGCTTTCAGATGGATATAAAATAGGGAATAGTTATCGATATGTTTCTGCAAGTCGCGAACTCCTGGAAAATTTAAGATTGCTACTTCAAATAACAGGATATAGAGTAGGAAATATCCACTGGCAAGAAAAGAAAAAAGGTGAAAAATGTGTAAATAGGAATCTCCTGAAAGATACTAAATATGGATATATATGCTTTAGTAAAAGAAAGAAATGGAATATAAAGAAATATTCTACCCAGTATAAGTATCGCGATTTTCTAATAGAAAATAAATATTTTAGCACTGAAAAAGTAAAAAGTATAACATTGGTAGGAGAAGAACCTACTTTAGATTTAAGAGTTGAAGATGAACATAATTTCATTGCTAATGGGATAGTAGTTCATAATACTGGAATCCAGCGTTCATCAGCAACTCCAATGGGTGCTCATACAACAACTTCTCCTGCTGGCAAAGTTATCCCTGGTAAAATACAGTGGTCAAAAAATTTACCTGAAATAATGGTTGCTCATGGAATTCCTTATGTTGCAACTTCAATACCTGGTAAATGGAATGACCTTATAAATAAAGTTGAAAAAGCAATAAGTTTCAATGGTTTCACTTTTATTGATGTTCTTTCACCCTGTCGTCTTGGTTGGCCACATGACCCAAAACTTACACTTGAAATTTCCCGTCTTGCAGCAGATACCTGTATATGGCCACTTTATGAAGTTGCTGAAGGGAAATACAGATTAACATATAAACCAAAGGAGAAGAAACCAGTTGTTGAATGGTTTAAACTTCAAAGAAGATTTTCCCATCTATTGAAACCAGAAAATTCTAAACTTGTTGAAGAAATCCAGAAAGAAATTGATAGAAGATGGGAATTGTTGCTTGAAAAGTGTGAAAG
>QMOO01000169.1 GCA_003648245.1 Caldisericota bacterium | reverse complement strand
TCCACATATGAAACTTTTCTTGTCAAACTTTTTATCATAAACTCTTTAAGAGATGGGATTTTTTCTCTCTGAAGTTTAAACTTTAATGAAACATCTTGAAGTTTAATTACAACATCATCGCTCATAATAGATACATCACCTTATTAATGTTTTTGTTAAATATCCATATGCCAATTAGAAAAACGAGGAAGGAAAAAAGAAGTGAAAAGTAAAGGGTTTCTCCTGAAGGAAAGATGCCAAAGTATATTGCTTCTCTGAAACTCCATATTATATGATACATGGGATTTAAAGTTAGAAATATCTGATATTTCGCCGGTACAATGGATGGAGGATAAAAAATTGGAGTAAGGTACATCCATGCAAGAAGAACTATCTGATAAATGTAGGCTATATCAGAGAAGTATGCTGAAAGAATGGAAAGTATAAGAGAAGCACCGAGAGTAAATAATAAAAGAGAAACGAATGGAATTGGGAGCGAAAGAAAACTCAACTTTGGTGGCATCTTCAAAACAAACATGAGAAGAATTAAGGGAATGAAAGCAAAAAGCAGGTTTATGAATTGGGTAATAACTGTAGAAAAAATAAGAAGCATTCTTGGAAAGGGCACCTTCTTAAGCAAGCTTGCATTTGATATAAGGGAAAAAGAGGAAAGGTTTGTAGAGGTAGAAAAGAAATTCCAGAATATAATACCTGAAAGTAGATAAATTGGATAATTTTTTATGGAGAATCTAAATAAATGAGAAAAAACAATAGTCATCACTATCATCATTAAAAGTGGATTGAGCATTGACCAGATAAAACCAAGAATACTTCTTTTATATTTTACCTTTAGCTCTCTCCTGACAAGCTCAAACAAAAGGTCTCTATACCAGATAAAATTTCTTCCCATTAAAGTAATTATGAATTAATTAATTAGCAGTGTCAAACGAAAAAGCCCGGGATTCCCGGGCTTTAAACTTATGTCTTTCTTATTTTATACCTTTGCTTCTTTAGCTTCCCTTTCTTTCTTCTTTCTTAAAATTTCTTCGTATTTCTTTCTCTTCCTCATTGCCTCTTCGTTTAGTTTTCTCTTCTTCTCCTCAATTCTTTCCCTGGCAAGCTGATGGTATTTCTCCACAAATTCAGGAACAGTCTCCCATACATCTTTCATGGCTCTGTGAACTGACTTTGAATATTCATCAAGATCAGACATAAGCTTTGCATCCTTTACAAGTAAATCTGCATCCATATCTGTTATTTCCGGATGAGTTTTTCTATAGATATAGCGGAAGACCTTGGGCTGATCTATGATCTGACATGGAAGAAGAAGATTTTTGTTAAATGGCTGGAACTTCCTTATTGTGGAGAACAGTGGTGACTGCATAATTTCTATTAAAGGCTTCTCTTTTACATTTCCACCAGAGAAGTGAAGGAATATGCATGGTTCTGCCTCTCCCTTATGATTGATATGTAGATACCTTCTTCCACCTGCAATACATCCTCCAACATAGGGAGCATCATTCCAGAAATCCATAGGCCATATTGGTTTTGTTGTTCTTATTCTTCTTATGAACTCTCCGAGTTTCTTTCTCTGCTCTGCTGTTGCCATTAAATCAACACTGGGCGCTCTTCCAATGGGCATATAGAGGAAATACCATCCCCAGAAGGCACCCTTCTCAATAAGCATATCCAGAAATTCATCAGTTGTAACAGTATCTGCATTTAGCTTTGTATAAGTCACAGAAAATCCAAACAAAATACCATTCTCACGAAGTAAATCCATGGTATGCATTAATTTTTTAAATACACCTTTTCCTCTTCTCTCGTCTGTTTCTTTCTCAAAACCTTCAATACTTATAACAGGCATAACATTTGCAACTTCTTTTAGCTTCTTTACCCTCTCCTCGTTGAGGAGTGTTCCATTTGTGAATACCTGGAAGGCGCAGTCTTTATGTTTCTTATAGATTTCAAACATGTCATCTCTTATAAATGGTTCTCCTCCAAGGATAGTGTAAAGGTATGTTCCCATTTCTTTCCCCTGCTCTATGACAGAGTCAACCACATCAAGGGGAAGATCATCTTTTCTTGTGTACTCTCCTGCATAACAACCAACACAGCGGAGATTACATCTCATTGTAGGACTTATAAGAATTGTAAAAGGACCCATAAAGCCATACTTCTTTTCCATTTCTATGTTCTTTGCCTGACCTATAATTAAAGTATTTACAAAGAAGTTATAACCAAGGGTGGTAAGTAGCTTCGTGTCGACGCTCTTTAAAACTCTTGTTATTAGACTCCAGTAGGGCTCTTTATGGACATTCTGCTTGGTATTCTCTATCTGCTCTTTATACTTCTTTATTGGAGCAAGAGCTTTAAGGAAGTTGAGGATTTTATCAAGATTTTTCTCCGGGTCTTTCTGGGCATAGACAAGGGTCTTCTTAAGAATAAGTCCGATCAAGCTTTCTTTTACGCCCATCTTTTTCACCTCCATACATAAAACTTATTAGGGTTCTTACAATTTCCTCTCTCTGTTCATCAGAGATTGAAACAAACTGATATTTGACATCCTCCCATTTTTTATCAATATTATTAAGACCCCCAACATATCTTGAGAAGAGAAACATCGTAAGTGATGCAAAACTTACAAACACAATCTTTGAAGAAAGAGACATCATTAAGAGATCCTTCAGCGTCTCTATTTCTTTTACATCACTAAAGAGTGTTACGAGGATAAGAAATCCAAAAACAATAAAAATGAGAGGCTTAAGCGTGTTCTGTGAGAAACTGCTAACCTTCTTCATAAGGAGTTCATTTAATCTCCCCTCCTCCTTTGCCTCCATAAATTCTTTGAGAATGTTCTTAATTTCATCTACATAAAAATCAACACCTGTATTCAGTAGTCTTCTACCCTCTTCTGTAAGTACATATTTGTATCTGGGTCTTCCCTTCTTCTTACAGAATGCCATCTCAACCTTTAGAATCCCCTTCTCCTTAAGATTTCTTAGGTGTTCATAGGCAGTAATTGGATTAACATCCATAATTTTTGAGAGTTCCTTAGCGGTAATACTCTCGTTTTCTCTAAAGTG
>QMOO01000168.1 GCA_003648245.1 Caldisericota bacterium | reverse complement strand
GATTTATATATAATGTTAGTTATATGCAAGCACAAATATGGGAGATGTTAAACGCAATCACTTATTTAAAGAAAGGAGGGATTAGAATACCAGATATTTTGATGGATAGTTTGATAAAAGCGAACAAATTTTTAAAGAGCGTAGAATATACAAGAAGAATTGCAAAGACAGAAGAAAAAGCCATGGATGACGGATTTATACACAAAGATGGCGATAAAATAAAACTTTATTGGATAGTTTAAATTAAGGAGGCAATTATGGAAAGAGAAAAATTAGTAAAGAGATTAAAAGAAATATGTGATTTTATTTTAGACCACCAGAAAGAAGATGGTCAGATTGATCTGGAAGAAGCACATTTTATCTATCCAACTGGATATAACATGAGGGCAATGGCAGCAGCCTACAAAATTACCAGAAAAGAAAAATATCTAAATGGTATCTTAAAATGGCTTGATTTGGTTTTTTCTCAACAGAATAAGGATGGGAGTTTTTGGGCAAGTACTACTCAACTTGAGAATTCTTACGGAAGATTTGTTTCTGATACTACAAATGGATTAAATGTTGTTTACAACATTTTGCCTTATCTTGATGAAGGAAGAAAAGAGAAATATCTTTCTGGATTAAAGAAATTTGTTAACTGGATAATTAAAGGAGAAGAAGGCAGGAGTTTTATTTTAGAAAATGGAGCATGTGGTTGTGGAATCTACAAAGATGATAAAGAGAGAGGAAGACCAGAGTGTCTTGAATGCACCGCTATTGCACTTTGCACATTCCTTACTCCCTATTATAGGATTACTAAAAATACCCAGTATTTACAAATTGCTACCAGAGCAGTTAAATATATTCTGTCCAGGCAGGAAAATAATGGAATTTATCCTTATATTTCCAAAGGGATGAATGTTCAGGCAGAAGGGGATAGAATTATTCATATCCTTCATTATGTTCTGGAAGGATTGGTATATTATTATGAACACTCAGGTATAGAATTTTTTGACCCTTTAGCAGTGGAAATTAGACAGTCCATTAAAAAATCCTGCAGATGGCTTGTTGAAAATCAGGAAGAAAATGGTCGGTGGGGAAAGGCATCTTCTGGGAATGATGCAGCAAAGTTTGGTGGACTTCTTCTTCCTTTGAACTGGTATTTGAAAATGGCTCCTCAGGAAGAGTCATATAAAGAATATGAGGAAAAGGTAAAATTATCTGTTGAGAAAGCTGCTAAATTTCTACTTTCAGAAGAAGCAATAACAGAATATGGAATTTTAAAATTAATAAGGCAAAATGGATTTGGAGGAATGGCTCTTGCCGAGATAATCCATCCGGGTATAACAATGGAAATTGGTTCTTCTGAGAAAATAGAAGAAGTTGCTGAGATAAAGGAATTATTTCCAATAGAAATATTAAAGATGCTTCCTGAAGCCGAATCTTCATTCCCTGGAATGAAGGGCTGGGTTCATCAGGGTGAAAAGACACAAGTAGTATTCTGGTATTCAAAGGAAGGTTGTATCTGCAAGGAACATTTTCATTCTTACCCTGAATGGGGAATAGTAGTATCAGGTTATACTGAGGTAACGATAGAAGGTGAAAAAAGAATATATTATAAAGGAGACAGTTTCTTTATTCCTGCAAATGCAAGGCACAGTTCAAAAATGAGTAAGAATTACCGCGCAATAGATATTTTTGCTTCTCCTTCTCATATTAAAGTTAAAAAAGAGGTGGAGTATGATAATTGATTTTCATGCTCATATAGGGAATAGTGATGTTCCAGGTGCTTCCATTTTACAGCATGGTTGTACACCTGAACTATTATTGTATCTGGATGAACAAGCTGGAATAGATAAGTCAGTTGTATTTCCAACTACTTATTTAGATTATCAGAAAGGAAATGAAATAATTGCTGAGGCAGTGAAAAAATATCCAGACCGCTTCATTGGTTTTCTTAGAGCAGACCCAAAACACAAAAATGCTCTGGAAGTACTTAAAAGAGGGGTTGAAGAATTAAATTTAAAGGGACTTAAACTTGTTCCCAGAGGAGAAGATTTTCAGAATCCAGTGCTTGATGAGTTATTAGAAAAATGTGCTGAATACAAAATCCCAGCAATTATGTGTTGTTGTGAGGTAGATAGAGAAGAAATTGAACTGGCAAGAAAACATCCCCGGACCACAATTATTTTAGCCCATATGGGAGCATATATTGACTGGCAATCTCACCGACTTTGTATTCAAGCAACCAGGGAATTGTCAAATGTATATTTAGAGACCTCTACAGTTCTCACTCAAGTTACCTTGAAAGAAGCAGGAAATCAAGTTCCTGATAAAGTTCTCTTTGGTAGTGATGCTCCTGCTCTTAATCCCAGGGCTGAATTAGAGAAGATAAAGGCAATGGAATCTGGTCCCGAGATAGAAAAAAAAGATCTTGGGAGGAAATGCACAAAAACTTTGGTTCATTCGTATTTAGTATGGAGTAATCTTCATAAGTTATTGAAAAATAGAAGGATAGAGAAAATTGACAGTTACCAGCAAAAAAGTGTTATAATTTAGAGAAGAACCGGGAGATAAAATGGGCTTAAATACACTGAGGAAATTATTGAATATCCCCGGGTATAAAGTGGTAGAAATTATTTCAATACCAGAAGATAAAATGCATTGTTTTGGACTCTTAAATGCAGGGTTAAATACTTAAAATACAAAAGACTTTTTTATAAAATATTCCTTTTTTCTCCTTATGCAATTATGTTAATTTTTTCCAGTTTTATTTCATTTTCCAGATTTTCTCCTCTTATAAATCTACCTATTTCTTCAACAGTAAATTTTCCCAGTTCTTTTAATCCAGAATAGACACACCCAGCAATATGTGGAGAAATGACAACATTTTTTAAATTCCTTAATGGAGAACTTTCTTCAGGTGGTTCAGGATATGTCACATCAAGACAGGCAAATATTCTTTCTTTTTTCAGTTCTTCAATAAGTGCTTTCTCATCTATTATTGCACCTCTTGATGTATTTATAAAAACAGCCCCATCTTTCATATTTTTGAAAAATTCTTTTCCTATCATACCTTTTGTTTCTTCAGTTAAAGG
>QMOO01000167.1 GCA_003648245.1 Caldisericota bacterium | reverse complement strand
CTTAATAACCTCCTTTGTTTCTATATAGACTTCCCTTAAAACATCCTCGAAAGAAATCTCCCCTCTCTCAACTCTATCCATCTTTTCAAAAAGGATTCTTGTTCTTTCCTCTGAAACAAAATCCTGGAAATTTTCTGTAAGGAATTTCCACACTTTCCTTCCCACCCTGGTGGAAAACAACCATGACTTTCTTTCAACTATGTATTTTCTTAAAAACAGTTTCTCAACAATAGTTGAATAGGTAGATGGTCTTCCAAGACCCTTCTCTTTCATATTTCTTATAACATCTGCCTGAGATAGAGGATATCCAAGTGGTTTTTTGACAAGCTTAACACCAACTTTCAACTTTCCAGGGGGAAGTTCCTTTTTAACTTTCACATTTCTCAATAGTTCAAAAGCTCTACCCTCTGTTAAAACTATCCTCTCATCGTTAAGAATTTTTGAATCAAATTGAATTCTGTAATTTTTTATCTTTATCCTGATATCCTTACATTGACTTGCCATAAACCTGTTAAATATTAAATTATAGAGAGAAAGGTGCTTCTCAGTTATTCCCTCAATATAAAGAACCTCTGAATATATCATTTTTTGAAGCGCATATCTGTCCCATGGCTTTGTTGGCCTTATACATTCATGGGCACCTACTTTTCCCCATTTTCTACCTTTAAAGTCTGCACCGAGAAACTCTTTTGCAATTTTGATTCCTCTATCACTTACATAGGTTGAATCTGTTCTATGATATGTTATCAGTCCAGATTCAAATAAATCCTGTGCAAGTTTCATAGTATCCTTTACAGGTAATCTTAGAATTCTTGCCGCATCTTTAAGCATCTCATCGGTTGTATAGGGTGGTGGAGGTGGAATTGTCTCCTCTTTTTCACCGATAAGTTCCACCTTTACATAAATTTCTGGCTTATCAGAAATCTTCCCATCAACCTCAAGTTCCAATTCAGGTATAAGCGTTACAGGTCTTTTCTCTTTAAATTTTTTCTCTCCATCAATTATCCATCCAAGAACAGGAGTTTGAACTCTCCCAGCAGAAAGATTTTTTGTTTTAAAAACCTCCCACAGTTTCTGGGAGAGAGAGAATCCTATCCATCTATCCTCTATCCTCCTTACAATTTGAGCCTTCACAAGGTTTTCATCTATCTCTCTCAAGTTCATAAGTGCTTCTTTTATGGCTTTAGGTGTCACCTCATGAAACTCTGCTCTCTTTATATTAACTGAATCACCAAGAAGATTCTTAACATCCCAGGATATTTTCTCTCCCTCACTATCTGGATCTGTTCCTATAATTACATTACCTGTTTCATACGCCAGTTTTCTTAAATTCTTTATTCTTGTCCTTGCATCGTCTATATCCTTTGAATCACATCTTGGACAGACTTTGCTCTCCTTTGTGAATTGGTATCCACAAACTCTGCACCTCTTTATACTTGAGTATATGGGTATGAAGTCTTCTTTAACTTCCACCCCAAAGAAGCTTTTGTCCACCGTCAAATCAACAAGATGCCCCAAGGATGCTGTTATAAGAAGAATGTGCCTCTCTGTGGGAATTTCGTAAACAATAGAGCCATTAAAAATTTTAATTCCTGGCTTCCCAAAAAACCTTGCAATTGCCTTTGCCTTTGTTGGACTCTCCACTATAAAAAGCGTTGGCTTTATTATATCATCGCTCTCTCCCCCTTCTCTCCTTGACCTTTCTATTTCCTCCTTCAGCTTCACAAAATCAACATCTTTAATATCGTTAAACACAATATCAAAGTATTCTGCCTTTTTTACAAAGCTTCTGGCTATCCTCTGGTCTGATTCAATCAGAAAAGATGCTCCCTTTGTAATGCCTTTCAGTGTTAACCTTGATGCCCTTCCAGAGGCTTGAATGTATGTTCTTATATCTGGAAAAATAACCCCATCATCTGTTAAAATAATATCCTCCAGATCGCTTTTTATTTCCCCTTCTTTTATTAAATTCTTTAACTCTTCAGGAGTTTTTGGATACCTCTTAAGCTCTTTATACTTCTTTGCCGAGAGGAAAATCATTTTTATCATCTTTGGTGTGAGGTGTTCGTAGATAGCTTTTATAACAGGAGCACCAATAAACACTGTGTATTTTATCCTTTGTGGAATATCCAGTCCCCTTACCAGTAAACCATAATAGTATGTGGTTCCAATGAGATAGTCCAGTTCACCATTTTTGAATCTCTCATAATCTTTCTTTTTTGTGGAGGTTATTATACCTATTTTGAACTTTCTTTTTAACAGATTGTAATACTTCTCTACATCCTCCAGACTTCTTGCATATATGATTCCCCCATCTCCCATAAGTTTGAGTATGTTCTCTATGGTCTCTATTCCATTATTGCTAACCAGAACATCCTCTATATTCCTCAATGTTGAAAAGGAAGAACCAACATCAAAGTTTAAAAGCTTCCGAAACAAAAGAGTAGATTTTCCCTTCTTTGCTGTGGCTGTGGAGACAACAAGTATTGAGTTTGTACTGCCGTACCACTCCTTACCTTTCTTCTTAAATCCCATAAGAGCGAGTATCTTGTCTACATTCCTTGACCTCTTCAAGACTGAATCAACATCGTCAACAAATATAAAATCAAAAACTTTATCTGATATTAAATTAAAATTCTTTGTAAGAAACTGCGTTGTGGTTAAAAGTATGTTATAGTTCCCTTCCTTTATACCTTTCCTTACTCTCTCCTTCTCCTCCTTCTTTAACCTTCCATGATAAAAAACTACCACCTCTCTTCCTTCCCCGTTTATCTTATCTTCCATTCCAAGTTTTTTTAAAAAATTCTTTAGATTTTCAACACATTGAAGCAGTAAAAGGGTGGTTGGAACAATAACAAAGCTTTTTTTATTCCTTTTAAGAAAAAATAAAGACGTGATTAGACCGAAGGTTGTTTTCCCCACACCTGTGGGAGAAACGAGAGAAAAGCTCTCTTTGTTTAAAATCCTTCTAATCCAGAATCTCTGAATCCATCTTGGTTTACCAATAATTTTTTTAAAGAGGAGGAGAAATTCTTCCTCCTCATCTTTTAATGCTTCTTCAGTATAATCTCTATAAAGG
>QMOO01000166.1 GCA_003648245.1 Caldisericota bacterium | reverse complement strand
GTATATGGATGAGCCTATAAGTAAGAGGAAAATTATAAATATAATCCACTTTGATTTAACAACTATCTCGGCAAATCTTTTCATTCTTTCTCACCTCCTAAACCATGCCAGATTCTTTTACTTAACTCCTTCAAAGGAGGAATTTTGTTTCCAAATATAACTGCTATCCATAGAGACAACAGTATCCCCTGTAGGAATAAAATATCTGTTTCGTCAGCCTCGTCTTTAAGAAGGAGAACAAATTGCTTAAGCTTCTCATCAATTCTTTCTCTCAATTTCTCTCTCATCTCCTCTCTCACTTTTGTGGGAGCAAAGCTCACATCCCTTATTATTGTGAGAATGCTTGAAGAAAAGTTTTTTGACAAAGAAAGATTTAGCTTCAAGAAATTTTCAATGTAATCTACTGGATTCTTTTTCCTGATGGATACAATCTTAAAGAATTCCTTTTCAACATTTTCAATTAAAGACTCTATTATACTCTCAAGTAGCTCCTCCTTTGATTTAAAATAGGTGTAAAAGCTTCCTTTGGAGATTCCTGCAAGTTTTGTTATCTCCTCAATGCTTGTTTGATTAAAACCTTTTTCCATGAAGAGCTTAAGCGATACTGTTAAGATTTTCTCTCTTTTTTCCATAGCACCTCCTTGTTGACTGACCAGTCAGTCATATTATATAAAAATATTTATTTTTGTCAAGTATTTCAAAAAATGTCCAAATCTTTTATAATTTAAAGTGTTAATAACTTATAGGAGGAAAGAATGGTTACAAAGGAAGAGATACTTGAGGCATTAAAAGAGGTGTATGATCCTGAGATTCCAGTTGACATTGTTAATCTTGGTTTAGTATACGATGTAAAGATTGAGGATGGAAAAGTAAAAATTTTAATGACATTGACTGCAGTAGGCTGTCCCGTTGGACCATTGATTGTGGATATGGTTAAGCTAAGACTTCTGAAACTTGAGGGTGTCAACGAAGTGGAGGTTGAATTGACTTTCGATCCACCCTGGACACCTGATAAAATGAGTGAAGAGGCGAAAAAGAAATTAGGAATGGAATGAAGGATATTCTCGGGGTGCCGGTAGAACCCCTCTCCTTTGCTAAGGCAAAGGAGAGGATAACAAAATTTTTAACTGATGGGGGTTATCATATGATAACCCCCATAAATCCAGAGAAGATAGTGAGAAGTCTTAAAGATGAGAAACTAAAAAAAATTCTTACCTTTTCTGATCTACTCTTACCAGATGGTTATGGAGTGATATGGGCGGGGAGGATTCTTGGTATAAAAATCCCCGAGAGAATAACAGGTGTGGATATGTTTGAATCACTTCTTGATTACTGTAATGAGAAATCTCTAAAAGTTTACTTTCTTGGAGCCAGAGAGGAAACATTGAAAGAGATGATAGAAAAGATTAAAAAGAAATATCCTAACCTTAACATATCAGGCTATCACAATGGATACTTTGACGAACCCAGCAGTATAGTAAAAGAAATAGGAGAAAAAGGGGTGGATTTTCTCTTTGTTGCCATGGGAAGTCCAAAACAGGAGTACTTCATATACGATAATTTTGATAAGCTAAAAGCAAAGGTGTCAATGGGAGTGGGCGGAAGTTTTGATGTCTTTGCAGGTAAGGTTAAAAGAGCACCTAAGCTTATCCGAAGAATGGGTCTTGAATGGTTATTTAGATTTATACTTCAACCAAGAAAGAGATTTCCAAGAATACTTCTTTTGTTTAAATTTGCATACCTTGTTTTAAAGGAGAGGGTGAGTCTTGGAAAGGGTTAATATTCTTGGAATACCGGTGGATAAAATAACGAGAAAAGAGGCGCTGGATAGACTCCTTTCCTTTATCGAGTCCAGGAAATTCCATCTTGTAGTTACAATTAACTCTGAGAATGGAACAAAGGCCATTGAAAAGAAAGAATTTTTAGATGTGATAAGAAAGGCAGACCTCGTTGTTCCAGATGGAATAGGAATAATATATGCATCAAGGATACTTGGAGATAAACTTCCAGAGAGAGTACCTGGCATTGATCTCACATATGATCTTTTAAAGGTATGTGCAAAGAAAGGTTTTAGTGTGGTTCTTGTTGGAGGAAAAGAGGGAGTTGCTGATAAAGCCAAAAGGAATCTAATTAAAGAGATTCCAAATCTTAAGATATTATCCACCTTTAATGGATACTTTGATAAGGAGGAAGAGATTAAGATTGTTGAAGAGATAAAGAGGGAAAAACCAGATGTTCTTTTAGTGGGCATGGGGTCCGAAAAGCAGGAATTGTGGATCTATAAATGGAGAGAAGAATTTAAGGATATTCCTGTCTGCATTGGTATAGGTGGAAGTCTTGACATATGGGCTGGAGAGAAGAAGAGAGCGCCAAAATTCATTCAGGACCTTGGACTTGAATGGTTATACAGAACCATACTTGAACCAAGAAGGATTAAAAGAGTATTAAAGATATTTAAATTTTTGTTTAGGCTTGTCTCAGAGCGATGGAAAAAGTAGTTTTAGGGGGATATTTTGGATTTGAAAATCTCGGGGATGATGCAATCCTTTTATCTGAAGTCTCCTTTCTAAAAGAGAATGGTTTTGAACCGATAGTTTTAACCAATAAAGGAAAATCAATCTTTGGTGTAAAAGGAATAAGTAGAACCTCCATAAAGGATATACTGAGAATAAGAAATGAATTTTCTACATTTATACTTGGTGGAGGAGGTTTATTTCAGGATAAAACAAGCTTTAGAAGTCTTTTATACTATCTTTTTCTCATAGATTTTATGAAGAGATTGAAGAAGAAGGTCGTAATTTTTAATGTAGGTGTTGGGCCATTGATAAGGAAAATCTCCATAAAACTTCTCTTCTCTACTCTCAAGAAGGTAGATCTTGTAATCTTTAGAGATAGATTCTCCTTTGATTTCTTTCCAGAGTTAAAAAATAAGTTTCTTGGTTTTGATTCAGCCTTTAGCTTAAACTTTGAAAGAAAGGAGACTAAGAAAAAAATTCTTGTCTCCTTAAGGTACTTTAAGGACCTTAATCTTAAAAAATTTAGTAAATTTATAAATATTCTCAGAGAAAAAATTCTTATGATTTTGAATTTGTTGTTTTCTCAGAGGAAGAGAAAGAG
>QMOO01000165.1 GCA_003648245.1 Caldisericota bacterium | reverse complement strand
TTTATATATCTTTTACAGGTAATATTGGAATAAAAGAAAAAAAGAAAATAATTGATAAAGCAATTTCTTTTACCTTCCTTATTACAATGGGATTTGTCATCATTGGTAGGTTTATATTCCTTATTATTGGAATTGAAACATTTGATTTTTTAATTGCTGGAGGATTAATTTTGATTATAATTTCAGTTTTGATGTTACTTGATATTGCTTATAAATCACCTGTTGAAATAGAATCTTTTGGAGTAGTTCCTTTAGCAACACCTCTTTTAGCAGGACCAGGTCTTCTTACAACTTCTATTGTTCTTGTTAACATTTATGGATATTTTCTTACTTCTATCGCACTTGTTTTTAATCTTGTAATTGCATGGATAGTTCTTAACTTTTCATCCAGAATATTAAGTTTTTTAGGAAGAGAGGGGATAAAGGCTATTTCAAAAATTGCCAGTTTGCTTCTTGCAAGTTTAGGTATAATGATGATAAGAAAAGGTATAATGTGGATTAAATAATATAGTTTCCCACTTGAAATTATATGAAGAGATTTTTTCTTATTTCCCTGCCCAATAGAAGAACAACTGATAGGTCGTCTGGCAGATATCTTTTAATGGAGATTTTATCAGGTTTAATTGGTTGACTTTTTTAAAACTTTCAGGTAATTTATTTATTCTGTGTAAAAACAGGAGGGAAAAATGCCAACATATGAATATGAATGTGAAAAATGTGGATACAGATTTGAAAAATTTCAGAAAATGACAGATCCACCTGTAAAGGTTTGTCCTGAATGCAAAAGCAGAAAAGTGAAAAAACTGATTGGAATTGGTGGCGGAGTTATTTATAAAGGACCTGGATTTTACACGACAGAATACAGAAGTGAAGAATATAAAAAGAAAGAAAAAGAGGAAAAACAGGCACTCACTTCAGGGGGTTCTTCTTCCTGTGCATCCTGTAATTCTTCAAGTTGTTCAACCTGTAATAAATAATTTACAATTCTGCTTTTTTTTGATATAATTTTTGATAAGTTTCGGTGTTTATTCCGCCAGAAAGAATGGTGGATAGAGCAGGCTCCGCCTGAGGCGGAAAGAAGAAAAGAGCAGAATTAATTAGAGTTAGAAGTAAAAAATAAGTTCCGGTGTATCTTCCGCCAGAAAGAATGGCGGATAGAGCAGGCTCCGCCAGAGGCGGATCCGCCGTGCAGTTTGGCGGAGGCTGTTAACCGCAAGGTTTAAATGTATTATGTATATGTGATAGAGAGTTTGAGAAATAGGAAAAGATATGTAGGGTTTACATCTAAGCCAGTTAGTGTTCGATTAGAAGAGCATAACAGAGGCACCAATAAATGGACTGGACAAAATAGGCCTTTTAAATTAATATATTATGAAGAATTTCAGAGTGAGAGAGAAGCAAGAAAAAGAGAAAAATTTCTAAAGACAGGTAAAGGCAGGGAATATATAAGGAAAATAGTTCCGGTGTAGCTCAACGGTAGAGCAGGCGGCTGTTAACCGCAAGGTTGTAGGTTCGAATCCTACCACCGGAGCTTTTTTAATACCTGTTCCAAACTCTTTCAAAATCTCCTTCCGACTCATCCGCACAAGAGAGAACGCAGGGGAAATTTTTTACTTTTTATTTCTTTTGCTATAATTATTATATGGTATCAAACAATAATGAAAGAGCATGGAAGAATAATGGTTGTCGAGAAGGAACATATCCGAACAGTTCGGGTATGAACGAGTTGTGCGTAATACCGTGCCAAGAAGAAATTTTGATGAGGGTGAAATGAAGACAAGAAAAATTAATTTTATCCGTTATCCAGGCGGAAAGCAAAGGCTTTTAAATTACATAATCCCTTTATTACCTTCGAGAGAACAGATAAAAGGGAGATTTATAGAGCCATTTGTAGGGAGTGGTGCAGTGTTTTTTGCATTAAATCCTAAATGTGCTTTATTAGCGGATATTAACCCAGAACTTATTGATTTATATCGTGGAATACGCCACTCTCCATCAAAAGTCTGGGAAATATATAAAAGTTTCCCGAAAACCAAAAAAGCATACTATGAAATTCGGGCAATTAAGGTTAATAGAAAGGATTTAGCATTCAAAGCAGCTAGAACTCTTTATTTAAATAGAACTTGTTTTAAAGGTATGTGGAGACACAACTCAAATGGAGAATTTAATGTTGGGTACGGAGGACAAGACAGACGATGGGTGATTAGCTTGGAAACTTTAAAAGAAGTTTCCAATAGGTTGAAACATGTAGTTTTAAAATGTAGTGATTGTGAACAAACAATAAATGAAAGCAAAGAAGGAGATTTTATCTTTGCTGATCCCCCTTATAGGCCTGGTGAGCGAGAATTATTTAATAGTCATTATATATATGGCAAATTTTGCTTCTCTGGTTACCAAAGATTAGCGGAAGCATTGAAAAAAGCATCGAATAGAAATGTAAAATGGATGTTAACCATTTCCTCTCATCCCGACATTTTAAGTATATTTTATGGCTATAAAATTGTTCCCATACCCAAAGGAACCGGTAGAAAACTTGGAATTTTAACCAATAATTCAGGCGAGGTTATAGTTTTTAATTATAATATGGAGGAAATATAAAATGAAAGAGTTTTTTGAAAAAGCAGCGATGCAAAATCATCCTCTCCGGATTCTACATGAATTTCTTAAAAGAGAAGAAGAAAAAGAGCAAGCTAAAAAATATGAAGAAATGAGATTTGTTGGATATGTTTTGGAGATTGGATATGATACAATCACAATTATTACATCTGATCCCTTCAAAATTGCAGTAGGTGGAGTACCTCGAAACTCTCTACTTATAATGGTTCCTGCTAGTTATGATAATTTACCACCCCATTTTACACTGTTACGGGTTCTGGAATCTGCTCCCACGCCTCTTTCAAAAGAGGTTCAGCAAACATATTTTGAGTTACAAAAAAAATCAATGCCAGAGATTGATATTTTCACACAAAGCGAATTACAGTGGGGAGCACTTAAAACAGCGATTCTTGGTATGTTTTATCCACATCCCGAAAAAATGTATGAAGTGGAATTTTCGGGGGATTTAAATAATTTTGTTAGTGCCCATAAGTATCGGGTTTATGCTCCTGATGACGCCTTATTAAAT
>QMOO01000164.1 GCA_003648245.1 Caldisericota bacterium | reverse complement strand
TCCCACAAACCAAACACAGCAGTAGCACAGGCTTATTTTGCAAGCATTGAGGGAACAGAGAGACTTGTTACTGAAACTGGTGCAGGTCAGTGGGGTTCCGCTCTTTCCTTTGCAGGTGCCCAGTTTGGATTGGATGTGAGAGTGTACATGGTAAAGGTAAGTTATGAACAGAAACCTTACAGAAGACTTTTAATGGAGTCCTGGGGTGCAGAATGTTTCCCATCCCCAACAGATATGACTGAAGTCGGGAAGATGATAAGAGAGAGGTTTCCAGATACCTCTGGAAGCCTTGGAATAGCAATTTCTGAGGCAGTTGAAGAGGCGGCAAAGAATAAAGACACTAAATATGCCATCGGTAGTGTGGCAAACCATGTACTCCTGCATCAGACGATTATAGGACTTGAAACAAAGAAGCAACTTGAAAAGGAAGGGCTTACACCGACGGTTATGATAGGATGTGTTGGGGGTGGCAGTAACTTCGGCGGTTTTATTCTTCCCTTTGTTCCTGACAGGCTTGATGGTAAGAACATAAGATTTGTTGCAGTGGAACCAAAAGCCTGTCCAACCTTTACCAAGGGAAAATACACGTATGATTATGGTGATACTGGAAGAGTTACCCCTCTGTTTAAGATGTACACCCTTGGAAGTTCCTTCGTTCCACCATCAATTCACGCAGGAGGCTTAAGATACCATGGAGATGCGCCAATTCTCAGTTTACTTTTAAAAAACAACATAATAGAAGCAACATCCTTTTATCAGAGGGAAGTATTTGAAGCAGGAATTCTTTTTGCAAAAACAGAAGGAATCATTCCTGCTCCAGAGACGAATCATGCAATAAAAGCTGTTATTGAAGAGGCAAAAAGGGCAAAAAGAGGAGATGTTATAGTCTTTAACTTTTCAGGTCATGGTCATTTTGACCTCTCAGCGTACGATGCATATCTTAAAGGAAAACTTACAGATTACGAGTATCCAGAAGAGGAGATAGAAAAAGCATTAAAGGAGCTACCGGAGGTTTAGTTATGGCCTTTCGGATTCTAATTACAGATGTTGTTCATGAGTCTTTAGTTGAGATTCTTTCCAGAAAGTATATGGTTTTTTACAGGCCAGGTATTGAAAGAAATAGACTTGAGGAAGAGATAGAGGATAAGGATGTAATTATTGTAAGGAGTAGAACCAGATTAAATAGAGAGGTACTTCAAAGGGCAAAAAACCTGAAACTCATAATAAGAGCAGGAATCGGACTGGATAATATAGACTGTGAATTTGCGAGGGAGAGGGGAATAGAGGTGAGAAATACAAAAAATGCAAGTATTAACTCAGTTTCAGAACTTGTAATTGGTTTCATGATAGCACTTTCAAGAAATATACTGCCTCTTTCAAATTCAACAAGATCTGGAAAATGGGATAAGGATAAATTCATTGGATTTGAACTAAAAGGAAAAAACCTTGGAATTATTGGAACGGGAAACATTGGAAGAAGCGTTGCTCTTATGGCAAGATTTCTGGGCATGAATGTTTTTGGGTTTGATCCATTCAATAAAGATGTTTCTTTTATAAAGTATATTTCTTTTGATGAAATTCTCTCCATCTCTCACTTTATCTCCATTCATGTTCCACTGACAGAAGAAACCTACCATCTTATAAATAAGAAAGCCGTGGATAAAATGAGAAGAGGAGTTTTTCTTATAAATACATCTCGGGGAGAGGTTGTTGACGAAGAGGCTCTTGTCTGTGGGTTAAAAAGTGGTAAAATCTCCGGGTGTGCTCTCGATGTTTTTGAAACTGAGCCTCCCGAAGAAAGTAAACTCTTTGAATTTGATAACTGCATTTTTACTCCACATATTGGAGAAAACACTGAGGAGGCAAAGATGAAGATTAAAGACGAGATTATTGAAATACTGAAAGAATTTGAGGTGGTATTTCCACACGGTGTGTAAATTTTACACAGCATGTTTACTTTTTACACATATTGAAAGGGTAGAGTTTAAGGAATAAAATTCTTTGTGGAAAGAGGATTACTTGGAAACTTATGAGAAAATTTTTCTTTATAAGTTTTTAGTTTGGAGTTTACCTCAAAAAAGAGAGGAGTTACTTTATAGAGCAGTAAATTCAAATTGGGAAATAAAACTGGCATGGAATTTGCATGATATTAGGTGGGTGGAGTTTGAGGTTTGGGCTGTGTTACTGCCAAACCGCCAGGGAACTGGAGAGGGTAGGCAGGCGCCCAACCCAAACTCAAAACAAAATGAAAGGAGGTGAGAAGGTAGAGTATGAGTAAAGGAAGGTTTCTTTCCTTAAAGGTCAGGGAAGGAGAGAAACCAGAAAGTTTGCCCCTGACCCCGCATGAGGACGGATTCCTCAAAATTCTAAACAAAAAGGAGGTTACGCGTATGCGTAAGTATTTAGCTTTATTTTTAGTAGTGCTCCTTGCAATTTCCTTTGTCCCATTCAGATTTACAGGAACACCAACAGCAGCTGCTTATGACAAGACTCCTGCAACAATGATAGCCAATGCATGGCAGGATGTTCAAGCAGTAACAGCACCTCCACACACATGGGAACTTGTAGATTCAGCAGTAACAGTTCAGAGATATTTCAGCTTCTACTGGGATGAAACTGCATTTGGCTTAGATCCCTGGTTTGCAACAGACTTCTATGCCACAGTAGTCTCTGAGGGAAGTCTCTCTGAACTCAAGGACCACTACTATGTGGTAGTAGACGAAGAGGAGCATATATACATTGACCCAGACACACACTTTGATGTTCCAGGTTCAACTGCCTGGGCAAACACAATGGGACCATTCGCTATTGGTGATTATGTAACCCTTGACTATGGACCAGCAGCTGGAAGAACATTCCAGATTGGTCTTGCAGATATGGATGATAGTGGAGGATACACCCCTGGTGATCTTTTCCTATTCTTTGAGGTTCTTACTGCATCCTGTTGCGGAAATAGTGTAGTTTATGACATTTCTGTAGAGTCTGATGTTGAGCCAGTGGATTGGGGTAATCCACTTGTAAATGACCCTGTAGCAACAGCAGTTCTTGGACCAGGAACAGGTAGCGATTTTGCACCAATCACACACGAACTTGCAAGAAGTACTGCATACAATGTTTCTACAACAACAT
>QMOO01000163.1 GCA_003648245.1 Caldisericota bacterium | reverse complement strand
CCACCAATATCATCAAGCAAAGATTTTGAGAGAACCATTAAGTTTCTCAATATGTCCCTAACATCCCATTCTATGTCTATGTTGGGAATTGTTGTTATCAACTTACCCAGTTTTTTATTTAAACTATAGAGCCTTTCTTTATATCTTATCGTTTCCCTTATTCTATTTTCAAGCTCTTTCTCTACTGTTATATCAAACCTTCTCTCTATCTCCAAGATTAAAATGAACAGGAGTATAATAATAATTGCTCCAAAGTAAAGCATATAGAAGTTGGGTACAATTAGTGATTTTATCTCTTTAAACACTACAGTTTTCGGAAAGGAAAGTCTAACTATTAGATAAAGTCCGTTCCTTTTAATATAGGATTCTTTGAAAAAATAATTTTTATTTTCACTACCCGAAACAATAGGCGCTGTAGCCTCTGGGGAAGACCAGAATGCCCTTCCATTTATTCCATAAACTATAATTTTATGATGTGGGCCAAAGTGTTTTCTTCTAAAGTTATCAATGAAACTCTCAAAATCAATGGATGCTGCTACAGTTCCCACAAATTCTCCCTCTTCAAAAACTGGAACATACACAAGGAGGGAATGGGAACCTTTTTCATTTTTATACGGGCCAATGAATAGACTTGTGTAGGTTCTGATTCTCCTCAAGGTACCCATATCAATTTTTTCCTCTACCGCTTTAACATCAATTTCTGGATAGAAAAACTTTAGATTTCCACGCTCGTCATAGTAGATTAAAGAGGAAACTATACCTGTATTTTTAAGAGAATTATATGTATCCCTTAATTTCTCAAAGTCTTTCTCCTCCTTAAAGTTATTTATTAAGCTATCCTCAACTCTCATCAGGGAGAGATCCAGATCATCTGTCAAATATCTCAGATTTGTGTTCAAAACTTTGTTGAAATCTCCTATTTTACTCTTTTTAAATAGATACCACCTACTTGAAAAGAAATAGAATGAGCCAACCATTAAAGATATAAGAATGAGAGCTACAATAGAAAGGTAAAAAATGATTTTAACTCTCTCTTCCCTCGGACCTACAAAGGACAAGGGGAGTTCACTTTTTATCCTCAACTCAAGAGCTTCAGCCCTAAGGTAAAATCTAATAAAGGATAAGAGGGATGAAACAATGGCAAGAAGAATTAGGTATGGATTTTCAAAGAAAATGGGAATGAAATAGACCAAATAGGAAAGTATAACAGGATAATTCTTTAAAGAGAGGTATTTTTTATACACCTTGAATGATAAAAGGAATGGAAAAAGTAAAAGAAATATGGTAAAAGTTCTTATTAAAATATCAACAGACCCAAGAATGTCTTTTGAAAAGTAAAGCATTAAGAAGGATAGGGGGATGAGAATTAAGGGAAATAATACAATCTTTTTCTTCCAGTCTATATTTACATCAACTACCTTTGAGAGTCTGATGGTTGCATGAAGAGAAGTAATTCCTCCAAGAAGAAGACTTATAGAGAAAAGATACTGGAAAGTGGTAAGTTCAGGAAATTTATCTACAATGAATATTCTCCCAAACGAGCCAAGTGATACAAAAAGGACAGACATGAATATAAATCCAAAGAAAGGGTCTTTTCCAATATGCTTAAATACCCTGAAGGAAATCAGGAATAGAATGATAACAGGCACAAGATAATAAACGCAAATCAAAATTTTCAAGTTACACTCCTCCTCTAGGATGCGGTCCTATTAAATTTTAGCATAATCAATGGTAAAATATTATAAACGGAGAAAAATATGGAAGGAAAGATACTGAATGTAGATGATGAAGAATTCAATCTTGAATTTGTAAATGCATTCTTAACATCCAGAGGATTTGAAGTTATAGATGCAAAAAATGGAAGAGAAGCTGTTATTCTTGCCACAGAGAAAAAACCAGATCTTATACTTATGGATATAATGATGCCCATAATGGATGGTATTGAAGCAACAAGGATTTTAAAGAGAAACAAAAATACAAAGGATATACCCATCATTATTGTTACTGCCGCAGCACACAGAGAAAACAAAGTAAAGGCTGCTGAAGCAGGAGCTGATGAGTTCATATCAAAACCCATAGATTTAGTTGAGCTTGAAATAAGGATCAAGAATCTTTTAAAACTAAAGGAATATAATGCTTTAAAAACTGAGTATCAAACTGATCTTGAAAATGAAGTTCTCAAGAGAACAGAAAAACTCAGAAAAATATTGAAGGAGAAAGAGCTTTTAAGTTATGAAACCATAGAGAAATTGGGTATGGCTGGTGAATACAGAGATGATGAAACCGGTGAACATGTTAAGAGAGTCGGTAAATTCTCGGAGGTAATTGCTGAAGGAATCGGATTATGCAAGGAGTTTGTAGATACTATAAAACTTGCATCTCCTCTTCATGATATAGGAAAGATTGGAATCCCAGACAGAATACTTCTAAAACCAGCTTCACTAACTCCCGAAGAATTTAAAGTAATGATGAGGCACACAATAATTGGAAAAAAGATACTATCTGGATCAATAAATCCAGTTCTTAAAATGGCAGAGAAGATTGCTTTCTCTCACCATGAAAAGTGGAACGGAACAGGATATCCAGAAGGCTTAAAAAGGGAGGAAATTCCTTTAGAGGGAAGGATAGTATCTGTTGCAGATTCCTTTGATGCTATGACAAGCAAGAGAGTATATAAAAAGTCATTCAGTTATGAGTTTGCTTTTAATGAAATAAAAAAACTATCTGGAAGCAGCTATGATCCAGAAGTTGTTAGAGTTTTTATCGAGCGATTTGAGGAGATTAAAAAGATAAAGGAACAACATAAAGATGAAAATTAAAAAGAAATTTTTATTTAAACAGATTATACTGGCTCTCTTTATTGTTTTTATACCCTCTCTTATTCTATCTTTTGTTTTTTACAATGTAAATTATAAAGAAGCTATTCTAACTGCAGAGAGGGAACTTCGTTCTTATACTCAGTTGATGGTATCAGATTATAAAAGAAGGATAGCAAATATAGGTGAAATAGCCAACGTAATTTATAAAACCTATATTAATTATGGCGAAGGTATTGAGGGAAAGGTATCAGAATATCCTTTTGCTGTGGACTCTTCTTATATAGTTAGAAAAATCAATTTAAATGAGGGGCTAAAT
>QMOO01000162.1 GCA_003648245.1 Caldisericota bacterium | reverse complement strand
TTTTCAACATCCTTTAATGTGTAGCCACTCTCCTTTTTTGGAAGGAGTATTATCATTGAGATTCTATCCCCCTTGTATGGAAGTTCATGTATCTGAAGTTTCTCTGTTTCAGTGTAATTAAACTCCGCCTTCTCTGGCTTCATATACATCATTGGAACCTTAACAGATTCTTTAGGAGTTATAAAGAAGTCTTCATCTCTTGTATCAGATTTTTTAAATTCCCACTTCCACACACCTTTAAAGTATATTGCGTTGGTTATTACAAGCCTTGTATATTTATCAAGGATGCCTTTAGAAATTAAATCTTTAATCTTTCCGTTTGTCTGCTCTTCAATGAAATTGTTTATCGTTTTTCTTGATTTTTCAGTTTCCTTAACAAAGTCAAGGTTTGCCACCTTCCCTCCATAGTATTTTTCCACAGCGGTTTTGTATTCCTCAAGTAGTGGAAAATCCTTTTGAACCCACAAAGCATTTCCTGTCCTTAACTCATAGTCTTTAACTTCCCTGTTTATCTCGTTGTATATCTTTGCAAAGTTTGGTCTGAGTTTCTCCTTATCTGGAAAGTGAAAAACCTTTTTTATTTCGTCATAGGTTTCTCCATTTGCTCCCTCATAAGTCATTGCCATGGCAGAGAATATACTGTAAGGAGAGTAAAATACATTTCCACTGGAAGACTCACTGAGCTTTTTATACATATCAATTGAAAATAAATTGTTTCCATCACTAACCAACTGAACACCCTCCTTTGTAAATCCAGTATCATCTGCCCTTGGTGGTCTATTCGGTGAATATGGATAAACAAACAATGTCCACCACCCTATCCCCACGACAACCACAAGAGCAAGAACCAAGATAATTAAACTTCTTCTCCTTATCATAATTATTACCTCCTTTCCTCTCCATTTCAACCATATAAACCCCACCTCCCCAAAAAAGTTTCAAGTTAACTTACCTTTAATTATAAGAGATAAGAGTTTAAATTTAATTCTTCGCTTCTTTGCAAATAAGCATTTGATTTTTTCTTTTAAATCTTTAAAATGAAATAGAGAAATTACATGGGGAAAGCTAACAATAGGTTCAAAAAATTAAAGAGGTGTAATAAGTGAGCGATAAGGATATAAACTTTGAGAACAAATTGTGGAAGGCAGCAGATAAGCTAAGGAAAAAGGTTGAGGTTCACGAGTACAAATATGTTGTACTGGGGCTCATATTCTTAAGATACATATCCTTTGCCTTTGAAGAGAAGCAAAAAGAGATACTGGAGAAGACTGATAAAGAGTTACTTAATAAATTTAAAGATGCCATTCTTGAAGACAAAGATGTCTACCTTTCTGATGGTATTCTTTATATTCCAGAGAAAGCAAGGTGGGACTACATAAAGAAAAATGCAAATCAGCCAAATATTGGTGAAATAATAGATGGTGTAATTGAAATTTTAGAAAATGAATACCCACGCCAGCTTAAAGATGTTATCCCAAAATTTATACCAAGGTAAACTTAAGCCCCGATGATCTGGCGTACCTTATCAATGTTTTTTCAACAATTGATTTTGGAACAGAGCATAAAAAGAGGGACATATTTGGTAGAATTTATGAATATTTCCTTGGTAAATTCACAGAAGCAGAGGGAAAGAAGGGAGGAGAGTTTTACACACCCAGAAGCTTAACAAGATTAATTGTAGAAATACTTGATGTAAAAAAGGGAAGAATCTTTGATTCAGCATGTGGTAGTGGCGGTTTCTTTGTGTCTGCCATTGAAAAACTCGAAAGAGAGGGTAAGGAGAAAGCTCTTCTTGCAATATATGGGCAGGAATCAAAGGAGTTTGTCTGGAAAATAGCAAAAATGAACCTTGCAATAAGAGGTGCTGAGGGAGATATAAGGATTGGAGATTCATACCATGAGGATAAATTTCCAGATCTAAGAGCTGAATATGTGGTTTCGAATCCTCCCTTTAACGATAGTGGCTGGGGTGCAGATAAAGTAAAAGATGATGATCCAAGGTTCAAATATGGAATGCCCCCAGAGAATAACGGCAACTACACATGGATTCAACATTATATCTACCATTTAGCTCCAAACGGAAAGGCTGGATTTGTTATGGCAAATGGTGCATTGTCTGGTGGTGGAATTGAAAAGGAAATCAGAAGGAAAATTGTTGAGGACGATCTTGTGTATGGAATAATTGCCACACCAGCAAAGTTATTTTACACAGTTTCATTGCCTGTGTCTCTGTGGTTTTTGAGAAAGTCTAAGCCAAGACATATGAAAAGAAAAGTCCTTTTTATCTATGCCAAAAAGATGTTCAAAGCAATATCAAGAAGACAAGTTGTCTTTACAGATGAACATATAAGAAGGATAGTTGAGAAATTCAGAATGTTTGAACAAGGAGAGGATGAGGAAAAGATAAATGAAGTTGGTTTTGCAAAAGTTGCTACTCTTGAAGAAATAGAGAAAAATGGTTGGGTTCTCACTCCTGGACGATACGTTGGTATAAAAATTGAGGATGATGGCGTACCATTCGAAGAGAAGATGAAAGAATACAGCAGTGAACTTTCAAAATTACTTGAAGAGGAGAAGGAGCTTACAGAGAAGGTAAAAGAGGTATTTAAGGCGCTGGGCTGGAAGGTATAGCAATATGGAAATGGAAACCATATATAGAGAGTATAAAGAAACTTTCGGAGATTCAGTGTTGAAGGCGATATGTGCTATGGCTAATACCAAAGGTGGAGAGGTAATAGTTGGTGTGGCTGATAATGGGAAATTAAAGGGTATTGAGATAGACAATAAAGAACTGGAGAGGATCACTCAGAAAATAGCTGGCAAATTGGGATTGCATCCAAAAATCGAATTAAAGGAGAAAAACGGAAAAAAGATCATTGTAATTACTGTTCAGAGATCAAATGTGCCCATCTCTTTTAATGGAAAGTATTATGAGAGGGTAGGTAATACAACCAGGGAGATGAAACCTGAAAAGTTAAGACAATTTTTCTTGAAAAAAGAGAATTGGGATTCTCTTATAAACGAAGAAGCAACCTTTGACGAAATAGACGAAGAAACCGTAAAGATGTTTATAAGAATGGCAAATGAAAAAGGAAGGCTTACAGTATTTGATGAAAATACAGATACAAAGACTATTTTTGAACATTTAAAATTATCGGATAAC
>QMOO01000161.1 GCA_003648245.1 Caldisericota bacterium | reverse complement strand
TGGAACATATATGAGGAGCGTTGCAAGAGACATAGGGAGGAAATTGAAAGTTGGTGGAACCCTTTCTTATCTTGTAAGAACTGCTGTTGGGAAACTTGAGCTAAAAGATAGCCTTCACCTTGACGACATTATAAACTACACTAAGGCTGGCAACTTTAATGAGATGCTAATGAGTATAGAAGATTTTCTTGATTTTATACCTCGGGTTGCTCTTCCAAAACGCAAATTATTTCTGTTTAAGACAGGCAACCAGATTAGATTCGATCACCCCTACTTGAGAGGAGGATATGTACTGGTGTTAAATTCCAGGGGAAAAGCTGTAGGGATAGGGAAATTTTTTGAGGGGGTGGGAGAGTTAAAACCTGTAAGAATATTTAATATACCATGAGGGTTTTCCATAATTTACCTGAACTTCATGATGTAAATCTATCTATTGGAAGCTTTGATGCCATTCATATTGGTCACATTAAGCTTATAAAGAAGCTATTGGATTTTGAAGGAAAAAGAGTTATTCTTTCCTTTTTTCCACCACCATTTATATACTTTAATAGAGAGAAGGGCGTAACCTTTCTACCTCATGAAAAAGAGTTGATACTTAAAAATTTAAACATTGATGCAGTTGTGTTTTTACCATTTGACAGAGCTATATCTTTATTAAAACCTGAGGAATTTGTTAATTTCCTTTTAAGTAAGATCAGGTTAAAGACAGTAGTTGTTGGCAGAAACTTCAGATTTGGATACAAAAGAAAAGGAAATGTGGAGTTGCTCTCGAATCTTGGTGAAAGATTTGGATTTCATGTGATAAGTGTTACGGAGGAGAGAAGAGAAAATGAAAAAATAAGTAGCAGTAAAATAAGAGAACTTATTAGAAGGGGAGAAATTGAAACTGCAAATAGATTTTTATTCTATCCATATTTTATACTAGGGAGGATTATTAAAAAGACTTTGAAAGTAAAAGGGTTAAAATTGCTACCATCTTCCGGGGTCTATAGGGTAAAAATAGAGAAAAGAGAGTTTACTGCATATGTTAAGAGTGGAGAGATTCATATTCCCGACTATTCAGATGAGGGTGAGAGAGAAGTCAAATTCATGAAGAAAATTTAATTTCTCTTGGGTATAAAAGCAAATTATTGTATAATTTTCAAAAGAAACTGATTAAGGAGGAATTCTAATGGATCTGAAGTCTGTTTATGCACCTCACGAAATTGAAAAGGAAATCTATGAATTCTGGTTAAGGGAGGATCTCTTTCATGCAAATGTAGATGATTCCCGTAAACCTTACACCATTGTTATGCCTCCGCCGAATGTTACCGGGTCTCTTCATCTTGGGCATGCTTTTGATTCTACTATTCAAGACATAATGATAAGATTTAAAAAAATGAAGGGTTTTGAAACTCTCTGGCTTCCTGGAGTTGACCATGCCGGTATAGCAACCCAACTTATGGTTGAGAGAGAATTGATTAAAGAAGGACTTAGCAAAGATGAACTTGGAAGAGAGAAATTTCTTAAAAAGGTGTGGGAGTGGAAAGAGAAATATGGTGATAGAATTGTAAATCAGCAGAAAAGACTTGGTATAGCAGCTGATTGGAAAAGGCATAGATTTACCATGGATGAATCTTATCAAAAGGCTGTCCTTGAAGCCTTCGTGAAGTTATATAATGACGGAAAAATATATAGAGGGGAGTATATGATAAACTGGTGTCCAAAATGTCATACTGCCCTTTCTGATCTTGAAGTTGAATATAAAGAGGAGAAGGCAAAACTCTACTATATAAAGTATCCTTTTGAAGATGGAGAAGGTGGCATTGTAGTTGCGACAACGAGACCTGAAACAATGCTTGGAGATACCGCTGTTGCTGTGAATCCAGAGGATGAAAGGTTCAAAGATTATGTTGGAAAAATTGTTATACTTCCGCTAGTTGGAAGAAAAATACCTATAATTGCTGATAAAAAGGTTGATATGGATTTTGGAACAGGTGCTGTTAAGGTGACACCTGCACATGATCCCAATGATTTCGAGATGGGTGAAAGACACAACCTTCCAAAAATAAACATTTTTACTTTGGATGCTATTATAAACGAAAATGGCGGTAAATTTATGGGACTTACAAGGGAAGAAGCGAGAGAAAAGATAGTTGAGGAATTGAGAGAAGAGGGATACCTTGCAAAAGTAGAAGATTATGTTCACTCTATAGGTGTCCATGATAGATGTAAAACTGCTATTGAGCCAATAATTTCAAAGCAGTGGTTTATAAAGATGAAACCTCTCGCTGAGGAAGGTTTAAAAGCTGTAAGAGAGGGAAAAATAAAGATAATACCCGAAAGGTGGATAAAAGTCTATGAAGACTGGCTTACAAATATAAGAGATTGGTGCATATCAAGACAGATATGGTGGGGACACAGAATACCTATATATTACTGCAAAGAGTGTGGCGAAGTTACAGCATCTATTGAAGAGATAGATAAATGTCCAAAGTGTGGAGGAGAAGTTGAAAGGGATCCGGATGTTCTTGACACATGGTTTTCTTCTGGGCTCTGGCCTTTTGCCACTCTTGGCTGGCCTGAAAATACCGGGGATCTTAAATACTTCTATCCAACATCTCTTCTTGTTACAGGTTATGACATACTCTTCTTCTGGGTGGCAAGAATGATTATGTTTGGAATGTATTTTATGAAAGAGGAACCGTTTAAACATGTATATCTACATGGACTTATAAGAGATGAGAAGGGAAAGAAGATGAGTAAAACCCTCGGGAATGTTATAGATCCACTGGAACTTTTAGATAAATATGGAGCAGATGCTACAAGGTATACCTTTGCCCTTCTTTCCACAGTGGGCGGTCAGGATATAAATTTCTCTGAAGGAAGAGTGAAATTTGCAAGAAACTTCATGAACAAGATATGGAATGCAGGGAGATTTGTTATAAACACACTTAAAGATTTTGACCCAGATACGATTACATCACCTGAATTTAAAAGAGAGGATATATGGATTCTAACACGACTTTCCAAAATAAGCGAGAAGGCAAATGAACTTATAGAAAATTATGAATTTGGCGAAATATCCAATTCTCTCTATGAATTTTTCTGGCATGAATTCTGCGATTGGTATATTGAGATTTCAAAATTAAGAAATGATTCAACAGCAAAATGGGTTCTCTTTACTGT
>QMOO01000160.1 GCA_003648245.1 Caldisericota bacterium | reverse complement strand
TTTTAGTAAAGATTATACCTTAAAAATTTGACCTGTCAATAGATAAAAGTAAATGGTTATAGAGATAGTTTCCACTCTACTTAATTTGCCGATTTTGATACAGAAGATATTATAATAAAGGAACTTCAGGAATAGAAATTTATCCACCTGTCAGGATAAGATGAATGGAAAAGGACCTTATGAGAAATCAGAGAATGTGGTTATAATTTAATTATTGAATTTTGTGCTTCCCTTCCTTATAATATTAAATAGAATTTCTTTTTCTCTGGTTTTGTTTCTTTAAAAGAAAGTCGGGAAATATCAGGTTTTTGGAATTAAAGGAGATGGAAAAAGAAATTGATAGAGAAAGATTGCTGGAAATTGGTAAAGTAAGGGGAAAGAAAATTCTGGATGTAGGGGTGGGAGAACTTACAAAAATTGCAGTGGAAAAATTTGACTGTAAGGTCATATGTATTGATATGGATATAGAAGCAATCAAAAGGGCAGTAGAGGAAAATAGAAGTTATGTGAGAGATGGAAAGATAAAATTTGAAAATTATGATGCAAGTAATCTTCCATATAAAGATTTTTCTTTTGATATCTGTATAAGCTGGTGTGCTTTACATCATACACCTGTTGAGAAAAGAGAAAATTTCATAAAGGAATTATTCAGAGTGGCAAAGGAGAAAATTATAATAGCAGATTTTACAGAAAGTGGATTTCCTCATTCTGATGATGAATATAAAATTGTGAATCTGAAATGGCTGGAAAGGAAACTTAAAAAGATAGGAAAGGTGGAAAAGTTTACTGACGGTAAAATAGAACTTTATATCTGTTATAAACAGATTTCTCAGGAGGAAAAGTGAAAAATTTTGCTATAGTTTTGTTGTTTGTTATCTCTTTATTTATCCATCCTGCGTGTTTAAAAAGTGAACAAAATGGAATTATTGGATGTTTTTACTTCCACACTCCAGAGATTGATACGACTGATTTAAACATTACTTACGCAAGGGCTGTAATTCCATGGGGAGATGTTCAACCTGAAAAAGATTATTTTAGATGGAATGCAAGACCTCTGAGAAAGATAGATTATATTCTGAAAAAGGGAATAAAAGTAATTCCTGTAATAAGAAGTGCAGGAGCTGAATGGGCACTTAAATATCCTGGAAGGAAAAGTTCTTCACCACCAAAGGACCTTACAGATTCCTTTAATGAGAAGTATGGATACAGTCCCACTTATTATAATTTTGTTCATGGGATTGCTGAAAGATATAAAGGAAAATTTCCAATAGTTGTTATTGAAAATGAAGTAACTGCCAGATGTTTCTGGTCGGGAACGATGGAAGAATATCTGAAATTACTTATAACCGCAAAGAAAGCATTGAAGGATGTGGACCCTCAAATTAAAGTGGCTGATAGTGGACTTGCTTCTTTATGCTGGGGGATTCTTATGATAGATGAGATGGTAAAAGAAGGAAAGGAGAAAGAAGCATTCAATTTCTATAAGTTATATTTCAGCCAGGCATATGGAAAGAAAATCCATTCTGCTGCAGAGATGAAATATTTTCTTAAAAGTAAAAGTATCAAAAATCATATTAAAAAAGCAGAATATCTTTTACCAAGATTGAGAAACACTGTTGATATATTAAATTTCCATTATTATGAGAATTCTTCACTTTTTCCTCAACTTATCTCATTTATAAGAAAGAAAATGGGCAATATCCCTTTAATGAATAATGAACTTGGAGTGAGAATAAAATCTGGAGTGCCTGAAAGAAGAAAAAAAGCATCTGAGGAATTGATAAAGAAACTTGTTTTTTCCATTGTATTTGATTTAAAGGCAGTTATAGTTTTTTCCTTTACAAATGAAGAACATAATATCGTTGGGTTGGGTGATGAAAGGAAAATGGTAATTGAGGAGATGATGAATTCCTTTAAAATCTCTCTGAAATTTCTGAATCATAAACTCATTTCTTATGAAAATCTTTCAAAAAATAATCTTCAGTATCATCTTTTTAAGTTTAGAAGGCAGATTGTCAGAGTGTTGTGGAGCAAAGAGGGAAATACAGAGGAAGTTGAAATTCCAGGAAATTACAGGGTTTATAATTATCAGGGAAAAGAAATAAAAGAAAGTCGCCTTGTGCTTTCCTCTTCTCCAATATTTATGGTAAAAACTATGGATTAGTTTACACATTCTTATTAGTGGATAGAATTTTAGAAAATTGTTTTGAAGCATAAATCAGAAGAGAAAATTGCCCCTATTCATCCTTTGTGAGAGATGGGTATAATACAATTTGATGGAGATAGTTGAAAGAATTAAAAAAATAGAGGAGATTATTCAGGAAATTGAAAAGAGAGAAATTTTTTCAATCTATGGTGGTAATTTACCCTTTTTTTCATATCTTTTTGCCTGTATTTTTAAGTTTTTAAATTCAAATACACTTGTTATACTTCCTGATGAGAAAACTGCTGAAATATTCTATTCAGATATATTGAATTTTACAGATGAAAATGTTATTTTTTTCCCTGAATATGAAAGAGTTGAGAGTGAAATTTCTGAAATAAATTTTGAAAGAGTTAAGGCAATTCTCCAGATAAATGAAAATAAAAAATCAACAGTTGTTACATATTTTCCAGCAGTAATAAAAAAAGTCCCACCTTTTGAAAAGTTTAGAAAAATAGAAATAAGAAAGGGACAAAAAATAAGAAGAGATAATTTTATAGACCTTCTGGTAAAATGTGGATATGATGTGGAAAAAGAAGTGGTTGAAATTCCAGGGACTTTTACAACAAGAGGAGGAATTGTAGATTTTTTTCCTCCGTTTTCTGAATTTCCTTTAAGAGTGGAATTTCTTGGAAATTATATAAACTCAATAAGAAAATTTGATGTCTCATCTCAAAGTTCTTTTGAAAAGATTGAAAAAGTTTATGTTTCTCCTTTAAGTGAATTTTTTGCTGGAGAGGCCACTGAAAAATTTTTCTCTCAAGTTGATGGAATAAGTTTTGTAGTAAATGTAGAAAAATATCTAAAAAAAGGCAATAAAATAAGTGAGACCATAAATGAAATAATTGAAAATTCAATTATTGTAGGAGAGAACATTGATTCATTTAAAAAAGGAAAGATATTTTTCTTCAATGTTTTTCCAACGGTAGAAAGGTTTAAAATAGGAGATGATTTTATATGGAATTGTT
>QMOO01000159.1 GCA_003648245.1 Caldisericota bacterium | reverse complement strand
CTCTTTAAATCCATGGGGAAGGGGAGTCAAAAAACTTAAAGGAAGAGAGGGCTATAGAATTAAAGCTGGAAAGTTCAGAATAATTTATGAAGTTGATAAAGACAATAAAGAGATATTAATCCTTCATATTGGTTTAAGGAAAGATGTTTACAGAAAATAATCGAAGCTAATTAATTGCGGTGGAAACCTCTATGAAAGGGATGTAATTACATTAGCCTTTTCTTAAGAAGAAAAACACTAAAAGAAAGATTAATAGATTTATACCAACAGTTGCCCACAGTAGAGAGGTATTTAATCTTGTTACCTTCTCTTTAGCAAAGGAATCCTTGATATATAGAGATTCTATTGGATCCTCAGGTTTTGGAGTAATAGACGAAAAGGAGATTAAAAACACTCCAGCGCATTCAAACAAGATTATATTAAGATAGGTATCAATATTAAATTTGTTTATTGCCAATAAAACCAGCAGAGGAACAATCAAGAGTAAGGCTGTCAGCGGTAAAACTCTTTTTGCATATTCCTTAAAAAACCCCTTCATCTTGATTCCATCCATTACTAAGTATGTTTTACTAAGTTGAAGACTTATAAACTATTTTCGGGTTGGTTGCTTCAACTACTCTTACACTTTTAAATTTGCTTTTAAGTTTATTTATTACTTCTGTTGATATCTTCTCTATTATGCTCCATGCAAGGGTTTTACAGAAAAAACACTGAGGAGTATTTCCCTGAAAATCCATCCACACATCAATGCTATCTCCCTCTATGGTGAAACCATAAACAAGACCCAGAGAAACAATGTCCATATCTGTTTCAGGATCCTTTATCTCCTTTAGGATATCAACTACTTCTTTTTCCTTCGCATTTAATTTATAATTATCCATAGCCGCCTCACAGGTTAAAGAAAACCCTGAGCACCCATCCAACGAGGAAAGACACCAAAGATACGCTTAAACTTATACCAGCCATCTCAAAAAATCTCTTCTTAAAATCAAGTTCTTTAACTACCGAAACAAAGAATGTGAACACAAAGACAATAAAAACTCCAATTAGTATGGTAAACAAAAGTGCAACGAGGTAGCTCTTGAAAAGGACGTAAGGCAAAATTAGTAAGATAACAGTAATTATGTAACTTACACCTGTATAGATAGATGCCTTAATTGGATTCTTCTCTCCACCTTCTGACTTCCTTGATAAAAATTCAGATGCTGCCATGGACAGGGAGGCAGCAAATCCTGTAATCAGACCTGCTATTCCAATCAGTCTTGTATTTCTTAAGGCAAGTGTCAAGCCTGCAAGTGTTCCAGTGAGTTCAACAAGAGCATCATTCAAACCAAGAACCATTGAACCTACATATTCAAGTTTTTCCTCATCTATAAGATTTATAAGAAGTTTTTCATGCTCTTCCTCTTCCTCTATAACTTTTTTAATTTCAGGAATTTTGTCTGAAATGAGACTGTATCCTTCCTGTGCCCCCTTCTCTCCTTTTTCCATAAGTTTTATGGCAAAGGTCAAACCAAATACTCTCTGAAGAATGGAATACTTAAGAAGCTTGGCTTTATCTGGTTCTACATCCTCTCCAGTATGTCTCTTTAATATCTCGTAGTGATTCTTCTCTTCTCTTGCAATACGCTCAAGTACATTTTTATTCTCTCCCTTTATCCTTCTTGAGAGAATCATGTAGAAATGATACTCTGTTATCTCTTCCCTTTGAAACTCAAGCAATTTCTTCTTTATATCCATACTTTAAGAAATCTCCCTGACCTCTTCTTCTCCCTTCTTAATCTCTTCAACGAGCTCCTTATCAAATTCCTTAAGAAGAGTTAAAAATTCACCAACGTGGGTTTTCTCCTCCCTTGCTATATCCATAAATACTTCTTTAACCTTTTTATTCTTCGAAAGAGAAGCAAGTTGTTCATAAAGGTTTATAGCATCAAGCTCAGCTATTAAACCTATCCTTAGAATCTCTTTTTCAATCTCCTCTTCCTTTAGTTTTGTAAAATCCACTGGAATCTTTGATAGCATTTTAAACCTCCTTTTTTATTAAGGGGCTCAAAAGGAGCCCCTTAAGTTTATTGTAACTACTCTTCAAGAAGACTTACAAAGGTATCGTGATGCTCTTCCTCGTCCTGAAGAATCTTTCTAAACAATCTTGCTGTGGTATAATCTTCCTCTTTCTGCGCTGTTTCAATGATCTTTTTATATAGTTCTATTGCTTTAATCTCATCCTGAACATCCTGCTTTAACATTTCAGTTATTGTGGTTCCCACATTTATAGGGCTTGGCTTTGTAGTTGGTGTTCCGCCAAAGTAGGCAAGCCTCTCTGCTATAGATTCTGCATGCTTCATCTCCTCTATAGCAATCTTTTCGAGTTCCTCTTTAACAGCAAAGCCTTTAATTCCTTTCCAGAGGACATGCTGCCACATATACTGGATGGCAACCTGAAGCTCCCTGGCTATGGCTTCATTCAATAAATCCATCAACTCTTTTGACGCCATCATCTTCCTCCTTTTTTATATCTTACAATAAATTTTTCATCATTTATTCTCTTTATTTCATCTATTATAAATTCCATCTTAAAATTATCCTTTAACATATACTTATAGTCTATAAAGTGCTCATCAAAACAACAGGCAAAATTAGAGGTAGTTCCTGTAAATTCCACCTCAAGCTCTACCTCACTATTTCTAATTGTAGTGGCTCTGCATTCAGGATTTCTAAACCTATTAAATTTTTTTGTTATTTTCCTTAAAATACTGGACTTCATAAGAGTCCAATCTTCTTATGTGCCAATAGAATTTTATCTGCAAACTCACCTATCAGATTAAAATCTTCTTCATCTGGATCTCCTTTTATAAGCAGGGGTTCAATTATCTCTGCCTTCAGGGTTGGGATTAAACCCTTCAAAGTATCAACGGTCTTTCCTCCCCAACCAAAGGAGCCAATTATAGAGATAAATTTGGTTTTAGGTCTTAACACTCCTACAAGATATGTTGCATACACGACGGATGGATGAGGTCCTGCAAGAACAGTTGGAGTACCCACAACAATTGTCGCTGCATCTACAAGAGCCATGGCAAGTTCACCAATATCGGTTTTGGTTAGGTTAAAGGGCTTTACCTCGATACCTCTTTTTATAAGGGCATCTATAAGATAATTAACCATCCTGAGTGT
>QMOO01000158.1 GCA_003648245.1 Caldisericota bacterium | reverse complement strand
TATAGAGTCCTGAAAGAACTCCAGATATAAAGTCATCTCCACTGGGTGTGAGACCGTAACCAACTCCCTTTAACAAACTAATCCCGGTTTCTATGTTTCCACTTAACAACTTTCCTGCACCTGCCTTTATTCTATTTACAAAAGCCCTTTCAAATTCAGTCTCAAAATATTCTTCCCTTCTTTCATCCAGAAGGAAAGATAAACTCCGTTCTGGTGAATGAAAGATGAGTAGATCCCTTAGAGTGTGAAGATTATTTATGTATCTATTTCTGGAGAACTCTAAAGAAAAATCAATTTTCGATGTATAGATTAGATTTTTGTTTATTTTAAAACGATTTTTGTTCACTGCTATAAACCCATCTCCAATGTATAGAGCCTTTACATAATCTATCGGGAAACCTTTTATAACTATGTTTATAGGTCCTCTTCCTACTTCCTCTGTAACTATTGATGTAAGATAACCATCTTTTACAAAATTTACCACTCTTCTAAATCTTGAGTGGAGCTTATAGTTTCCTATACGGAGTCTATCTCCTGTACTCAATAACTCTAATTCATAGATATTAGTTTCTAAATTCTCTTTTAATACAGTTTTTCCTTTCACTTAGATTACCTTAAGTGCATAATTCCAAGTGCAGCCTTTTCATGGTTTGTGATTGGATAAAAGGCTGAATCTCCAAATATTCCAACACAAAGCCACTTTCCATCAGAGACTATTCCCACTTTAAGGGAAAGGGAGGAATCTAAAGACTCATTTAATATAAGGGAATTCAATGCTTCAAGGGAGGCATGAACAAGGGCATGGACTTCTGCAGTTGTTTTGTTAATAACGTTACAATTTAAGGCAGCACCAAGAACCGCCGGAATTAGTTTTTTTCTGATATCGGAGGCAAATCCTGCCACTCGTGTAACGCCTATTTTGTACTTTTTGAGTTCGGATAGTTTCTTTTTTAACTCTATCTCCTCATCATCAGAGGACATTGCAAGTAGAAGTGCTGCTTTACCCACCCTATCCACATCCATTCTAAATTCTGTTGCAACAACACCTTTTTTTTCCATATCCTCTCCTGTTCTCTAAAATCTACATTTAAATTATTAACTATCTACTTAAAGTTGTCAAGTAAAATTGACGCCCGATCACTTTATATAAAAGAGATTTTTTGGTATATTTTTAATATGAAATTAAAGGGTGAATTAGGGATAATAGAAGTATCCTCATTAATACAGACTATAAATCAATTGAGGAAGACTGGAAAACTTGAGATTCTTCTTCCAGATGGAGATAAGGGGGAGATTTTTTTTGATAACGGGGAGATAATACACGCACATTCACCTGATAATTTCGGGCTTGAAGCCCTTGCAGAAATCTTATTATTTAAAGAGGGAGAATTTAATTTTAAAGAAAATATAATTCTTCCAGCACCTTCCATTAAAATGGGAACAGAAAGAGCAATAATAGAAGCCATAAGTATGGTAGATGAGGTTCAGGGTGGAGATGATATTTTTTCAAAGGTGCCGGAAGTGACTTTTGGCAGTGATGATTCTAAGATATCTCTTGATGCTGATGAGTTAGCTATATTAATGAAAAGTAACGGTAAAAGGACTTTATCTGAAGTATTATCTGAGATTGGAATGGATAGAGTTAAATTTTTAAAGATAATTGACCAACTATTAAAAAAGGGTATAATAACCTTAAGAAAGGAGTAAGAAATGGCTGAAGGAATGTCCTCTATTGTTATATCTGATGAGGATTTAAAAAGAATTGATGATTACCTATCTCAAACTCTTGCGGATTCCCAGGCAAAAAACATTCTTCTTTCTGATAGATCAGGCCAACTCATAACAAAACATGGGGGTGTGTCAAAGGGAGATGCTTTAAATATTGCTGCTCTTGCAGCAGGCCTCTTCTCTGCAACCAACGAGCTTGCAAAACTTCTTGGAGAGAAGGAATTTACTGTCACATTCCATCAAGGTGAAGAGACCAATATTCACATTTCCCTGCTTGTACCCCAGGTTCTTCTTGTAATTGTGTTTGATAATAGAGCACCAGTGGGAGCAATAAGATTCTGGGCAAAGAAGATAGGAGCCGAAATTGTTCCTTATCTTAAAAATATTACTGAAAAACCACCTGAATCTACTATCCAGAAAGAGGAGATGGAATCAGAAGTAGAAAAGAAATTGGATTCCCTCTTCTAATAGAATAATGGCTCTTATAAATTATTTTTTAAAAGAAATTACGTTTAAGATAGTCTATTACGGTCCCGCCATGAGCGGGAAAACTACTAATTTGAGGTATATATATAACCATCTTCCTGAAAAACTTAAAGGAAAGTTTACTTCCATTGCCACAAAGGATGAAAGAACGCTTTTCTTTGACTTTCTTCCCCTTGACCTTGGAAGAATAAAAGGTTTCACTGTAAAACTTTCTTTATATACCGTTCCAGGACAGGCAATATATAGCCTTACGAGAAAAACAATTCTTAAAGCAACTGATGGAATAATATTTGTAGCTGATTCTCAGAGATATGTAAGAGAAAAGAATATAGAAAGTTTTAGAGATATGGCAGAGAATCTGAAGGAATTTGGTCTTTCCATTGAAAAAATTCCTATAGTTCTTCAGTACAACAAGAGAGATTTGAGGGATATTTTAAGTGTGGAAGAGTTAAATAATGATTTAAATGAAGGAGGAACGCTCTATCCATACTTTGAGTCTATAGCCATTGAGGGGAAGGGTGTGATGGAATGTCTGAAGGCTATCTCAAAACTGGTGATAAGGAAAGTCTCCTGAGGAGGTAAATTCTTTTAATTTCTTAATTCCTCTTTCAAACATTCTCTTTCTTCTTTCCTTTTTTGGAAGTTTTTCTTCAATGGGGGGCAAGAGACCAAAATGAGCATTTGTTGGCTGGAAGTCACCCTCTTTGGATGTTATGTATTTTATTAGAGCTCCTATCATTGTCTCTTCGGGAAAAGTAATGCTTTCCTTACCCCGAAGTTTATTGAAGATATTTAATGATGCCACAAGGCCTGTGGCTATGTTTTCTGTGTATCCCTCCGAGCCTATAATTTGTCCTGCAAAGAAGACATTCTCTTTTCCTTTTAACTCAAGGTTGATCTTTAATAGCCTGGGAGAGTTTATAAAGGTATTTCTGTGCATAGAACCGTAAGAGAGAAACTCTGCATTCTTTAAAGCAGGAATCAATCTGAATGCTCTTTTTT
>QMOO01000157.1 GCA_003648245.1 Caldisericota bacterium | reverse complement strand
TTCCAGGAGTAATACTTGCTCTATTTGGAAAATTTTATATTGCAGGTCCATACACACTACTTGTTATACCTCTAAATTTTGTTTTTTCCATCATAATGTATTATCAGCAGAAAGAAACATTTAAGATGCTTAACTTAACCATAAGAAGAAACATAGTTGGATATTTTATGTTTCTTTTGTTCTATCAAATAATTCACTCCCCAATTTCTGTTTTGGGTTATTTTCAAGAAATATTCAAATCTGAAAGAGTGTGGAAATAATATAAAATTTGACCCAACCCTGTTTTTATGGTATAAAGAGATGGAAACCACACGTCCTGGATTTTCTTCATGGTGCTTCCCATGTGGAAGTCTGAAGAAAAGATGAAGGGACGGAGGAAAAACCTAAAGGAGGTAGAAAGATGCAAGTAACCATGAAACAACTCCTCGAAGTAGGAGCACATTTTGGTCATCAAACCAAAAGATGGAATCCCAAAATGAAAAAGTACATATTTATGGAAAGAAATGGGATTCACATCTTTGATCTAAGGTATACCCTTGAAGCAATAGAAAGAGCATGTGAATATGTTTCTAATATTGTAAGAGAAGGTGAGATAATTATTTTTGTTGGAACAAAAAAACAGGCTCAGGATATAGTAAAAGAAGAGGCAGAGAGATGTGGAATGTACTATGTGAACCAGAGATGGGTAGGAGGACTTCTCACAAACTTTCCTGAAATTAGAAAAAGAATCGATAGACTTGAAGAACTAATAAGAATGGATGAGAGAGGGGATATAGATAAACTTCCTCTTAAAGAGGCAAAAAAACTGAGAAGAGAGAAGAGAAAACTTTTAAGATTCTTTGGAGGTCTGAGAGGAATAACAAAAATACCAAGAGCAATATTTGTAACAGATACAAAGAAGGACAGAAACGCAATACTTGAAGCAAGAAAAAAAGGTGTTACAGTTATAGCGATGGTTGATACAAACTGTGATCCTGATGATGCAGATATTCCAATTCCTTCCAATGATGATGCAATAAGAGCCATAAGGCTTATAACAGGCGCTATTGCAGATGCAGTAATAGAAGGAAGAGAAGGAAAGATTATAGAAGAGGAAAAGAAACCCGAGGAAGAAGTAGAGGAAATGTTCCTTACAAGTGAAGAAGAGATAAAGGAATTTATGGAAGAGGGAAAAGAAGAAGAGAGTAAAGAGGAAAAGAGTGAAGCATCTGAAGAAGAAAAGAGTGAGACACCTGAAGAAGAAAACAATAAAGAAGAGATAAAGGAGGAGAAGAATGAAGATTAGTATGGATCTAATTAAAGAATTAAGGGAAAAAACCGGAGCAGGAGTTTCTCATTGTAAGGAAGCTCTCGTAGAAACCGGTGGAGATATAGAGAAAGCTATTGAGTATTTAAGAAAAAAAGGGCTTGCAAGGGCCGAAAAGAAGATGGGTAGAGAAGCCAAAGAGGGAATAGTTCATTCATACATCCATCTTGGCGGTAAAATTGGAGTGATGGTTGAATTAAACTGTGAGACAGATTTTGTTGCAAGAACAGAGGATTTTAAAAAACTGGCAAATGAACTGTGTCTTCAAATTGCCTTTGATGCACCGGAATATATAAGTAGAGAGGATGTACCTCAGGAGATAATTGAAAAAGAGAAAGAGATAATTAGAGAGCAACTTAAGGAGATGAATAAACCACCTCACATAATTGAGAAGATAATAGAAGGAAAGCTCAATGACTTCTATGCAAAGCACTGCCTTCTTGAACTTCCCTATATAAGGGACGAAAAGATAAAAGTTCAGGATCTTATAAAAGAGTACATTTCCAAACTTGGAGAAAATATAGTGATAAAAAGATTTGTAAGGTTTCAAATTGGAGAAGAGTAATCTATGTCGTACAAGAGGATACTTCTTAAAATATCAGGGGAATCACTCTTAGGAGAAAAAAAGTTTGGCGTAGATTTAAAGTTTCTTGAGTATATTGGAGAACAGATTAAGAAACTTACGGGGAGGAGGGTTCAAGTTGCCATTGTTATAGGGGGTGGAAACATATGGAGAGGTAGCGAGTGGGAAAAAATGGGTATGGATAGATCAACTGCTGATTATATAGGGATGCTTGCTACTGTAATGAATGCACTGGCGCTTCAGTCAGTACTTGAGAAGATGGGACTTGTTGTAAGAGTTCAATCTGCAATAAATATAATGGAAGTTTGTGAACCTTATATAAGAAGAAAAGCTATAAGACACCTTGAGAAAGGGAGAGTTGTAATATTTGCAGCAGGGACAGGGAATCCCTTCTTTACAACAGACACAGCAGCTGCTTTAAGAGCAGCAGAAATTGGAGCAGAGGTAATTCTTAAAGCAACAAATGTGGATGGTGTATACTCAGAGGATCCTCATAAACACAAGGAAGCGAAACTATTAAAAGAAATAACATTCACAGAATTTCTTGCAAGAAACTTAAGAGCACTCGATCCCACTGCAATTTCCCTATCAAGGGATAGCAAAATTCCAGTTATTGTTTTTAACATTAAAAAACCTGATTCAATTTATAAGGCTGTGTTTGAAAAAGAAGGAACAATTATAAAGGGAGGTTAAAAATGAAAGAGCTTATAAAAGAAACAGAGAGAAGAATGAAAAAGGTGGAGAAAAACCTTCTTGAGGAATTTGCCAAAATAAGGCTTGGCAAAGCAAATCCCGTAATTCTTGAAGAGGTAAGGGTTGAGTACTATGGACAACACGTTCCCTTAAATCAGGTTGCAAGCATAAGCGTTGTAAATCCCCAAACTGTCATTGTAGAACCCTGGGATAAAAATATCATTAAGGATGTGGAAAAAGCAATACAACAGGCAAACCTTGGATTAAATCCTCAACTGGAGGGAAACATAATAAAAATTTTCTTTCCCCCTCTGTCTGAAGAGAGAAGACAGGAACTTGTGAAGCTTGTAAAAAAACTCACCGAAGAGAGAAGAATATCTATAAGAAATATAAGAAGGGATGCAATAGAAGAGATAAGAAAGGCAGAAAAAGATAAGAAAATTTCTGAAGATGAGAGTCATAGATATCAAGAGGAAATTCAGAAATTAACGGATAAATACAACGAAATTTTATCAAAGCACGAAAAAGCAAAGGAAAAGGATATTCTAGGATAAAGGGTGTACATAATAGAAATACTGAAGGACAAATGTAATAAATGCAGGGAATGTTTGAAGAATTGTCCAGTTGAAGCAATA
>QMOO01000156.1 GCA_003648245.1 Caldisericota bacterium | reverse complement strand
CTTTTAACTCAAGGTTGATCTTTAATAGCCTGGGAGAGTTTATAAAGGTATTTCTGTGCATAGAACCGTAAGAGAGAAACTCTGCATTCTTTAAAGCAGGAATCAATCTGAATGCTCTTTTTTGTTCACCGTATTTAAGTGATGTTTGAAATCCAACAAGGCTAAAGAATGTTTTTTCTTTATTTTCAGGCCTTAGCTGCACAACTGCAAAGGGTCTTTTTCCCGTTTTTGGGTCTATTAAACCAGTGGGTCTTAAAGGACCAAATCTAAGAGTATCCTTGCCTCTTCTGGCTATTTCTTCAATTGGAAGGCAGGCTTCAAAAAACTTTCCTTTCTCAAAATCTCTTACCTCAGTTTGCTCTGCATTTATCAGCTCTCTCCAGAAGATTTCATACTCATTTTCATTTAAGGGACAGTTCAGGTAATCTTTCTCATCTGAGTATCTTCCTCCCCAGAATGCCTTTGAATAGTCTATGGTGGATCCATCCACTATGGGGGCGATAGCGTCATAAAAGTATAAAAAATCCTCTCCCAAAAATTTTTTTAGATAGAGAGAAAAACTATCTGATGTTAATGGTCCGGTAGCAACAAGAACCGGTCTTTCGTTTGGTAACTCTTTTATCTCCTCTCTAACAATCTCAATGTTCTCCATAGATGAAAGTATGGAGGTTATACGCTCAGAAAATTTCTCCCTATCAATTATGAGAGATTTTTTAGATGGTATGCTCACCTCATAGGCAGTTTTTATAAGGAGTGAGTTTAATAGCTTCAGTTCCTCTTTTATCATTCCCCTACCCTTTGTTACGTCTGTTGAACCAAATGAATTTGAGCAAACTATCTCAGAAAGATAACCTGTTTTGTGGGCAGGTGTGAATTTCTTTGGTCTCATCTCAAACAGGGTTACCTTGATTCCTCTTATTGCAAGTTGAAAAGCAGCTTCACTTCCTGCAAGTCCCCCACCTATTATAATAACTTTCTTCATTTCTTGTGTTCTGTAACTCTACCAAGGAGAATATCAAGAGCGTGAGATAGAACAGGAACAATAACATCCATACATTCTTTTACTGCTTTCTCAGAGCCGGGAAGATTAATTATAATCATGTCTCCTCTTATCCCAGAAATTCCACGAGATAGATACGCCATTTTTGTTATTTTTCCTGTTTCAAATCTTATTAATTCTGGAATACCAGGTATCTCTTTTTCTACTATCTCTTTTGTTGCTTCAGGGGTTACATCCCTTCTGGAAAAGCCTGTTCCTCCTGTGGTTATAAGGAGATTTATACCGCTTTTCTCTGCTTCTATCAAGCTTTCTTTTATGATTTCTTTTTCGTCAGGTACAATCCTGTAGAAAACTACATTAAAACCATTCTCTGTTAAAATTTTTTCTATTGCTTTTCCTGATCTGTCTTCTCTTTCGCCCTTTGAACCTTTATCACTTACAGTGAGTACGCCTGACCATATATCATCAGCATCAATTTCCACAGTGACCCTGTCACCGTCTCTGAGATTTAGTTTCTCTCGTAAGGGAACATCTGATACTATCTCCAGTACATCTTCATGTTTTGTTTTCTCAGGAAGAACTATATGACAATCCATGTTGTTCAACTTACATGGTGACAGGAATATACTGCCAAAGCCAGAAAATCCTTTAATGATTTTTCTCTCTTTAAATTTTATATTTTTAACATTTAAAGGTGTCCTAATATTTAGAGTTCCATTAAATACATCTATTCCTAAAACATCCTTTATTCTTTCTTTGTATATTTTAATGTACTTTTCTCCCTCTTTTATTCCGCTGGTTACTTTTCCAGTTATTCTCTTCATACCTCGTCTCTCGAGATAGGATTTTCTATGCTTGTGCCGAAGGGAAGGCTTGGTTTTTTTCCATTTATGGAAATATCAAGTTTACCAATGTTTAATGCATCAGTAAAGGTGTAGACAAGCTCCTTTAAAAACAATCTTTCTTTTGTTTTAGAGTCAATGAAGGAAAGGTCTACTTTAACATCTATTTTAAGGGTTTCTCCTTCTAATGAATGGGATATGATTTTAGCAGATTTCGGTATAAATGTTTCAAGCCCAGCTGGTGGATTCTTTAATCCATTAAATATAGTATTAACGCCGTCTTCTTCTTCCTTTGTAAATTTTGTGGTAGGTGTTATGAAGTATTTATCCTTGATTTTATATATATAGTAGACAGGATATCCAATCATACCTTCAGGGGGCGGGTTTAGATCGAAATACCATCTTGTTAGAGGCTTACTCGTATCAAAATTACCTCCGATGGTATCCTGGACCTCTCCATCTACTAAAAATAGAACCCTATTTATACCTGGAATTTCAGTCATGGATAAAATTATAGAGTACATAAAAGCATTTTCAGAGGCAGATCCAAATCCCGTGTAGGATAAAATATCAGAAGTAAAATCCAGTGTCAGCACATCTCCTTCGATTCTAATATCCTTTAAATTTGCAATCTTTGGGACTGTGGGGATGAGGTAATCTTTATATATTCCAGAAGGTCCGGATTTTAATTTATCAAAAACTATTCTTGCCCACCTGATTCTATCCTCAGGTTCTGGAATTTCACTCTCATAGAGTATCGGGAAGGTTGTATTTTTGTCAAAGAAATAAATAATTGCCTTTCTGCCTTGAGGAAGAGAAGAGGTAAGCATATTAAGAGGTTCTGATATAGACACAGAATCCCAATAGAAATTATCAGGTTTGTCATTTATTAGAATTTGAACCTTCCTTAATGGTGTATTAGCCACTATACTATTTACAATGCAGTAGAGTGATGCTGCTTCACCTGATATTCCAGATAGTACTCTATTTTTAATCTCTTCAGAAAAGGAGACAATAGCTATATCTTCCTTGGTTTCAACACCCATGATCTTTGTATTGGGATCTACAACCCTTGAAAGATTACTATTTCTGGGTCCCTTTACTATTTCAAGACATATCCTCTTTATTTTTTCCTCTATATGAGAAAATTTTGGGATTGTATGTCTTTCCCATACGAGTTCTTTAGAATCCTCCTCATAAAAGTATATTTTGACTGATTCATTACCTCTGGAGAAAAGGTTAATATTGAGAACCCTTAATGAGACAAGAACCACAATAACAAATATGAGCAGGAACACAAAAGCTAAGCGTCTTGAACTATCTCTCTTTCTTTTTATATTTCTCTTTCTCATCCATTAAATTATAACACCAAAGGATTTTAGAGATAGATAAATAAGAAATATACCAAGTATAAG
>QMOO01000155.1 GCA_003648245.1 Caldisericota bacterium | reverse complement strand
TCTGTAAATACCCGGGTCAATCCCTAATATTCTCAATTTTATTTTTCAATTGTCTCAAGTATTTCATCAGGTATATCAAAGTTTGCATAAACACACTGAACATCTTCATCTTCTTCAAGGTCATCAAGGAGTTTTAAAAGTTGTTCTGCCTCTTTTCATTCAACTTTGACTGTATTCTTTGGGATTAATGTTACATTGGCGCTTTCAATTTCAATCTGATTATCCTGGAGTGCTTTCTTTACATCTTCAAAATTCTCTGGAGTTGTTATTATTTCATATGTATCCTTCTCTGTTTTCATATCCTCTGCTCCTGCTTCAAGAACAATTTCAAACAACTTATCTTCCTCTGATTTTTCCTTCTTAACTGTTATAAGACCTTTTCTCTCAAAAATCCATGCAACACTTCCCTGCCCTCCAAGATTTCCATTATGTCTGGAAAAAATAGACCTGATTTCAGAAGCAGTTCTGTTTTTATTATCGGTTAGAACTTCTACATAAATTGCAACTCCGCCAGGACCGTATCCTTCATAAGAGACCTGTTCATAATTAACTCCACCTTCTGCTCCACTCCCTTTCTTTATTGCTCTCTGAATATTATCATTTGGCATATTATAACTTTTTGCTTTTTCTATTGCCATTCTCAATCTGGAATTTGTCTCTGGATTTGCTCCTCCCATTTTTGTGGCAACCATTATCTCTTTTATCAACTTGGTAAAAATTTTCCCTCTCTTCTGGTCAGTTGCCATTTTCTTATGCTTTATACTATGCCATTTTGAATGTCCACTCATTTATTCCTCCCCTTTTAATTTTTTCCAGAAATCTTCTGTTGATATATTTTCAATCAATTTCCTGAATTCCTCTGCTTCTTTCTTATCTATTGGTCTGTCAAGTTTATTTGAACTGACAAACTCCCCTCCTTCATAATACTTTATAATTTCTGCTTTTTCAAGTAAATCCTCAGAAGCAAAAATTTCTGCTCCAAATCTTAAAGCGAGGGCTATCCCATCACTTGGTCTGCAATCAATTCTTTTAATCTCTCCATTAGCATCAATTACAAGATTGGCATAATAAATATTTTTCTTGAGAGAGTATATCTCAACTCTGATAATTTTTCCTCCTAAAACTTCAATAATGTTTTTTGTAAGGTCATGTGTAAGTGGTCTTGGAAAAGATGTTTTTTCTAAAACCATAAGAATTGATTGTGCTTCAAAAATTCCTATTACAATCGGAAGAATTTCTCCCTTTTTACTCTTTAAGATAACAATCGGAGAGTGTGTTATCAAATTCAAAACAACACCTTCAACTTCAACTTTCACCATATTACTGTTCTGTCTCCTTTTCTTTTTTCCTTTCTTCTATTATTTTTGTAGCAATGTGAGAAGGGACTACCTCATAGTGAGAAAATGCCATTGAATAATTTCCTTTTCCACTTGTAATTGACCTCAATTCATTTGTATAATTTGACATTTCAGCAAGAGGGACCTGTGCTTTTATAACCTGATTTTTCCCCACCACTGTCATATCAAGAACTTTTCCTCTTTTTGCATTTATTGTCCCTATAACATCACCAACAAACTCCTGAGGAACTCTTATTTCCACATTAACTATTGGTTCAAGCAAAATTGGACCTGCCTGTTGTGCTGCTTTCTGTAAAGCCATAGAGCCGGCTATCTGGAATGCAATATCTGATGAATCAACTGGATGAAATGTTCCATCATAAAGTATCACTCTTATATCAACCATAGGATAATTTGCTAAAATACCTTTTTTCATCGCTTCTTTAATACCTTTTTCCACAGATGGTATATATTGTCTCGGAATTGCTCCACCAACAATTTTATCAACAAACTCAAAACCAGTCCCTCTTGGAAGTGGCTCTATTTTTATAAAACAGTGCCCATATTGACCCCTTCCACCTGTCTGTCTTTTATATTTTCCTTCTGCATCTGCTGGCTTTGTTATAGTTTCCTTATAAGCAATTTTTGGAATACCTTTTTCAACCTCAACGGCAAATTTATTTTTAAATTTCCTTATGGTAATCTCAATATGAAGGTCCCCAACTCCTGTCAGAAGTGTTTCTCCTGTTTCTTCGTCTCTGAAGACATTTATTGTTAAGTCCTCTTCAGTAATCCTGTTCATAGCATTTCCAAGTTTATCCTCTGTTCCTTTAACTTTTGGAGTTATTGAATAAGAAACTGCTCCTTCTGGTATATGGGGGGGGGTGAAAATAACTGGATTTGAGGGGTCTGATAAAGAATCAAAAGTTTCTGTCTTCTGAAGTTTTGCTACTGTAACAATTTCACCAGGTAAGGCATTTTCTACTGGTTCCTGTTTTTTCCCCATCATTCTGTATAGTTGACCTATTCTCTCTTTTGTGTTTTTAGTTGAGTTGAAAACTTGAGAATTTGATTTTAACTCACCGGAAAAGACCCTGATGTAAGAAAGACGTCCAGCAAAAGGGTCAAACATTGTTTTTATAACTTTCCCACTCAATGGTGCATCAACTTTTCTTTCAATCTCAATCTCTTTCCCATCAGGGGTTGTTCCTTTAACAGGTGGTAATTCATCTGTTGAAGGAATATAATTTTCAATAAATTCAAGCAACTGTTTAATTCCTTGCTGGTTTAAAGCAGAACCACAAAGCACTGGAATTATTTCCCTTTTCAAAATCCCTTCTTTCAAGCATTTTGAAATATCTTCTTCTTTTAATTCCTCTCCTTCAAGGTATTTTTCCATAATTGTGTCATCAAGTTCAGCAATTGAATCCATTGTTTTTTGAATAAATTTACCAAATTCATCCGATGCATCCTTTGTTTCAAGAATCTTCATTACTTCAATACTATCTGATTTTTTAACAGGGTATGTTATAAGAGCAAGTTTTTTACCGAAAAAGTCCTCTATTTCATCCCAGATTGAGTTAAAATTTGTTTCAGGAATATCAACTTTATTTATAAATACAAAAGAGGGGATGTTTTTTTCACCAATTATTTCCCACAACTTTTCAGTTCCAACATCAATGCCAATATCAGTGGAAATATTTATAAGGGCAACATCAACTCCTTCAAGAGATGAAATCTGTTCTCCTATAAAATCCATATAACCAGGAACATCAACAATATAAAAAACATCATCTTTCTTTTTAAAATAACCTGTTGCCATATTTATACTTATAAGACGTTCTTTCTCTTCCTGGTCAAAGTCAAAAACAGTATTTCCCTGATTAACATTTCCCATTCTATCAATTGCACCTGCTGTAAATAGT
>QMOO01000154.1 GCA_003648245.1 Caldisericota bacterium | reverse complement strand
CCTTAAGAAAAAATATAAAGATGATGTTGAAAGAAAACAGGACATAGAGAGTTTGAAAGAAATTGCCTCCACTTACAATTCATTAGATGATTTTCTTTCAGAAGCAACTTTACAGGAGCATACAAAAGGAGAAATAGGGAAAAAAGGTTCTTATATAGTTCTTTCAACAATTCATCAGGCAAAGGGGCTTGAATGGAAATTTGTATTTATAATAGGTGTTTGTAATGGGCATTTTCCTCATATTTCTGCAAGAGATGATATCGTTGCTTTAGAAGAAGAAAGAAGAATTTTTTATGTTGCTGTTACGAGAACAAAAGAAGACCTTTATATAACCTATTACATAAGAGATTTTTATAGAAATTATTACTATAACAAATCACTTTTCATAGAAGAAATTTCTCCCTTTCTATACGAAAACTGGGATTTCAAGTAAATTAAAAAGGAGGAGTAAAAATGAGAAAAGATGTTTTTACTAAAAGGTCTTTATTGATAGGAACTATTCTTTCTTTTATTATAGGAGCAGGGAATGTTTATAATCTTATGGTCATCAAAGGTTCCTTTATGGCACTTGATTTTACAACACCATCAGCAATATTCCTTATTTTCTGGGTAACACTTATAAATTATTTTTTAAAAAAGTTTGTCCCTAAGGTATCTCTTTCTATTTCAGAGATGATTTTGATTTATATTATGATGATTGTTTCCTGCTCAATACCGACAATGGGGCTTGTTTTCTACCTCATTCCCCTTATAGCAGGGACAAAATATTATGCTACACCACAGAATAACTGGAACCAACTTTTTTTAAATCACTTAAAAAACTGGACTATATTAAAAGATACAAATGCAATAAAATGGTTCTTTGAGGGAATTCCAAAAGGGCAGAGTATTCCATGGGGTCCCTGGATAAAGGTATTGCTTTCCTGGTTTCCTCTCATTATTTCTCTTTATCTTGCTATGGTCTTTATAATGGTTATCTTGAGAAAACAGTGGGTGGAGAAAGAAAAGTTAAATTATCCATTAACAAAAGCACCTCTTTCTTTAATAAAAGCGGATGAAAACAAAATCTTTCATAATAATCTTTTCTGGCTTGGAATAGCAATCCCTTTTGTCATTGGTTGTATAAATGGTATTCACTTTTACAATAAATTATTTCCAAGTGTAGCCCTTACCAGATATTTTTCAATTTTTAGAAGAACACTTTCCTTACCATTCAGGGTAAGTTTCCCTATGATTGGTTTTACTTACTTTGTTAATCTTCCTCTTTCTTTCAGTTTATGGTTTTTCTGTCTTCTTTCCACGATACAGCAAGGATTTTTCAATATAACTGGCTTTGGAATTTCTGAATTCCTTCCATATAATGAAAATAGACCACTTCTTGGATGGCAATCCCTTGGTTCTTTATTTGTAATAGTGGTTTATGGTCTCTGGATTTCAAGGGGACAATTGAAAGAGGTCCTCAGGAAAGCAACAGGGAAAGAAAAGGATGATTCTTCTGATTATGAAATTGTCTCATACAGGTCATCATTCTGGGGTTTGATTATTTCTCTTCTAATTATTTTCTGGTGGCTTGTTTTAAGCGGTTTACCTGTTTTTCCATCAATATTTTTTATAGTTTTTATGTTTATAATTTTTATAGGAATAACAAGAGTAATTGCTGAAGGTGGTCTTGCAGCAACAAGAGCACCAGTTATTGCCCCTGTAATTACAAACTCATTTTTTGGTTCAAAAAATCTCGGACCTTCTGCTCTTGGTGCGCTTGGATTGACTTTTGTTTATTCATCAGATGTAAGAACTTTTGTTATGGCTTCTGTAGCAAATGGACTTAAAATGCTTGAAGAAGTTAAAGCAAAGAAAAAAATAATTTTTTTGGCAATCCTTATATCAATCTTAACAACCTTAATTTCTTCTATCTGGATGACACTTTACCTTGGTTATAAATATGGAGCAATAAATGCAGAGCGATGGTTTTTCGTTGTGGGTCCTCAATTTGGATGGAAATATATTATTCAGGAAATAAAAAAACCAGGTGGTCCTGATATGCTTTACTTGGGATTTTTTGGAATAGGGGCTGCCTTTACAATATTTTTACAATTTATGAGAATGAGGTTTTTATGGTTCCCCTTTCATCCTCTTGGTTTTGCTTTTTCAACAATAATGATGACAAACAATCTCTGGTTTTCTATATTTATTGCCTGGCTTGTAAAATTTATGATTTTAAGATATGGTGGAGCAAAAGTTTACGAAAAAGGGAAATTATTTTTCATAGGTCTTATTGTAGGACAATTTCTTGTAAATGGCTTATGGCTTATTATTGACTTTTTTACAGGAGAGACAGGGAACGTTTTATTCTGGGCATAGAGGAAAAACTTTATTCTTCTGTATTTATAAAGGAGCGGGAGAATGGAAAATAAGAAAGGAGGGGGAGTAACTTATCCTTATGGGTTTTTTGCTGCTGGAATTCACTCTGGTATTAAAAAAAATGGGAAAAAGGACCTCTCTTTAATTTATTCTCATTTTCCCTGTGTTGGTGCCGGTACCTTCACAACAAATAAATTTAAGTCATACAGTGTAATATGGAGTATTAAAAATATAAAAAATCCAGTATATGCGGTTATCATTAACAGTGGAAATGCCAATGCCTGCAATGGAAAAGAAAATTACAGTAAGACAAAGGAAGTTGTGAAAAAACTTGCTGAAAAACTTAATATAAAAGAAAATAATATTCTTTTTTCATCAACAGGGATTATTGGAAAACCTCTTCCTTATAGTGAGATAATTTCCTCTCTTGATGAACTTATAAAGAACTTATCCAGAGATAGACATAAAGAAGCAGCAGAAGGTATAACAACAACTGATACTTTTATCAAAGAATTTCAGGTAGATACTGGAATAGAAGGGAGAAAAAAAGTCGTAAGTATTGGAGGTATGGCAAAAGGAGCAGGTATGATAAATCCTGATATGGCAACAATGCTATCTTTTATAACAACAGATGCAGTTATTGAGAAAAAAGCACTTGATATTGCATTAAAAGAAGGTGTAAATAATTCTTTTAATATGATAACAGTTGATAATGATACAAGCACAAATGATATGGTTGTTTGTCTGGCAAATGGAGCAGCAAGAAATAAAAGAATTCATTATGGAACAAAGGACTACTTTGAATTTGCTGAAAAATTGAAAGAGACCTGTGTTAATCTGGCAAAGATGATTGCAAAAGATGGAGAAGGAGCGACAAAATTTATTGAAGTGAAAGTTAAAGGGGGGTGGTGTG
>QMOO01000153.1 GCA_003648245.1 Caldisericota bacterium | reverse complement strand
CTTTTAAATTTATCTTATTTCTTCAAATCTGTCAATGATGACTTTTTTAAAATTTTTACAATAAATAAAGAATCATTTAAAATATAAAAGAGAGAAATGTAAAAATTACTTGAAATAAATGATTACATTAGTAGAAACATATCCGAAAGAGTGGATGTTTGTGTTTTCAAAAGAGTTTGAAGAAGCTCTTGATGATTTTTATTATGCCTGTGATTTATATTCATCAGGACAATTAAAAGAAGCAGAAAAAGAGTTTCTTGAAATTTTGAAAATTATTCCTGACCACCTGGATGTTCTTCATTATTTAGCAATGTTAAAAGAAAAGAAAGGAGATAAAGAAGGAGCATTTTGCCTGTGGGAAAAAGCAGTTAAATTAGGAAAAAAAGCATTCCCGGAAAATTTTGAGGCAGGAAAGGATAAAATAAGATGGAGTATTTTAAATAATAGGCCATTTTTAAGATGTTTACATGCTTATGGTCTTTCTCTTCTTGAAAAAGGTAAAAAAGATCAAGCATATTTATACTGGTTAGAAAATAAAGAATTCTGGGAGAAAACTGAGGGAGCTATTGAATGGCTCAAAAGTATATATACTAACCTCCATTACTAAACTTTTAAGAGTAAAATAAGTCAAAGAGAATGAAAATGAAGAAAATTAAATTATCTTTAATCTTATTTCTTGCAGGTTTAATTCTAAGTGCTGGTGCCTGGGAATGTGGAAAAGCACCACCGACAAAAAGGCCACAAAGAAGAAAAGCAGGAGAAGGATTTCCTCCTCTTCCTCTTCCTGTTACCCCATTGAGAAGAACAGAAAAGAAAAATCCGCCTGCTCCACCTATCCTTGTTGGAAAAGTTATATGTGGACCAGAGGATAAATGGACAAGGGCTGAAAATGATATTGAAAATCTTTTAAAAATACTATCCAGAGAAACAGGTATTACATATAGAGCAATAAAAATAAATCTTTCAAGTTTTTCTTTCAATCCTGAAGAAATTCCTGTGCTTTATATAACAAGCGTTGAACCATACAGACCTGAAAAATATAAAGATAAAATAAAAAAATATCTTGAAAAAGGTGGCTTTATCTGGGCAAATGCTTCTTCAGGAAGTCCTGAATTTACAAAAGAGTTTACTTCTTTTATTTCTGAGATTTTCCCTGAAAGAAATTTATATAAAGTTTATTCCAACCATCCCTTAAAACTCTGCTTTTATAATCTTAACAACTTAAAAATTCTTGATAATGGTGTAGAAAAAAAGTCAGACCTGAATTTAAGAATTTTAAATATTGGATGTAGAGCAGCGGTAATACTTTCACCTTATGATCTTGGATGTGGATGGGCAATGCATACTCATCCATGGGGTAAAAGATATATACCTGAAGATGCAATAAAGATAGGAATAAATATGGCTGTTTATTCACTTACATGGATTGATTATGCTAAACTTTATGGAATAACCCCTGTCTATGAGGAAAAGACAAAGAAAGTAGAAGGAAAAATTTATGTTGGACAGATTGAACATTCAGGGGACTGGAATCCTCATCCATCTGCAATGGGAAAATTATTGAAATTATTTGCACAACAAACAGATACTTCTGTTTACCTTGAAACTATCCCTGTTGATTTGAAAAATGATGATTTAAAAAATGTTCCTATTCTCTATATTACAGGTCACTTCAATCCAGAATTTTCAAAAGAGGAATTAAAAAAACTTAGAAAATTTCTTCTTTCTGGAGGAACTCTTATTGGAGATAGTTGCTGTGGAAGTGAAGAATTTACAATTTCTTTCAGGAAAATTATAAGTGAAGTTTTGCCTGAAGCGAAAAAAGTTATTCCTGACCAGAGTAGTCCTGTTTATCAATTTCCAAACAGGATAAATATCTCAATAAAAAATTTCCAGAAAGTATCTCCTGTTGAGATATATACTTTAAATGGATTACCATCAATTATATTTTCTCCTTATGGATTAGGCGGGGAGTGTGAAGGTATAACAAGACCATTTACTTCTGAAATACCTGAAAATGTTGCAAAAAATTTAGGAATTAATATTCTTGTATATCTTTTAACACACTAAATTGTGGAGGACCGTTCTCCACAGAAAAAAGGAATTACTAATGGAAACAGAAATAAGGCAACTTGAGGAACTTGGAAGGATTAAAGAACAGATTTATCAACAAATCCATAAAGTAATCGTTGGGCAGGATAAAATCATTGAAAAAATTCTTATTGGACTTTTTTCCTGTGGACATTGTCTTCTAATTGGTGTCCCTGGACTTGCAAAAACACTTATGGTTAAAACTCTTTCCCAGATTCTTGACCTTTCTTTTAAAAGAATACAGTTCACTCCTGACCTTATGCCTTCTGATATTACAGGGACAGAAATTATAGAACAGGATAAGACCACATTTGAAAGGAAATTCAGATTTATAAAAGGACCTGTTTTTGCCAATCTTGTCCTTGCTGATGAAATAAACAGAGCACCTCCCAAAACACAGTCAGCACTTCTTGAATCAATGCAGGAATTACAGGTCACTGTTGGTGGTAAAGTGTATCCTTTACCTCAACCATTCCTTGTTCTTGCAACTCAAAACCCTATTGAACTTGAAGGCACATACCCCCTTCCTGAAGCACAACTTGATAGATTTATGATAAGTATAAAAATTGATTAGCCATCAGAAAAAGAGGAGAAAAAAATTGCTGAAATTATGAGCGGAGAAACTCTCCCTGAACTTGAAAAAGTTCTATCAGCATAAAAAATTTTAAACCTCCAGAAAATAATAAGGAAAATTCCTGTATCTGACTATATCTTAACTTATGCAACAAAACTTGTCAGAAGCACAAGGCCAGGTTATGATGGGAATTTTAAATTTATAGAAGAATATGTAAACTGGGGAGCAGGACCGAGAGGACTTCAGTTTCTTGTTCTGGGAGCAAAAGCAAAAGTAGCACTCAGAGGAGATGTTAATGTATCAATAAATGATATAAAAGAACTTGCTCCTGATGTTTTAAGACACAGAATTTTTACAAATTTTAATGCAGACGCTGATGGGATTTCGTCAGAAGATATAATCAAAAAACTTACTGAGCAAATCCAGTAAATGAACAAGAGATTACTTGACCCAAAAATTTTATCAAGATTTACAAATCTTTATTTACTTGCAAAAACAGGAGTAGAGGGTTTTATCTCTGGACTACATAGAGGACTTTATAAGGGTTTCAGTATTGAATTTTATGAACACAGAGAATATGTCCCTGGAGATGATATAAAATATATTGACTGGAAGGTATATGGAAGGACGG
>QMOO01000152.1 GCA_003648245.1 Caldisericota bacterium | reverse complement strand
CTAAGGAATTTGCAAGAGCAAATATAAATGTAAATGCAATTGCACCTGGTTATATTATGACAAAAATGACAGAAAACTTACCAGAAAAAATTAAGGAAGATATGCTAAATAAAATACCTTTGAGAAGATTTGGAACACCGGAAGAAGTGGCAGAACTTGTTTCATTTTTAGGTAGTAATAAATCAAACTATATAACAGGACAGGTAATAAGAATAGATGGTGGTCTTGTAATATAAAAAAGGAGGAGAAAAGATGGAAAGAGAAGAAATTGCAAAAATAGTAAAAGATATTATTGTAGAAAAACTTGGAGTTGATGGAAGTGAAGTTAGCGAAAATGCTTCTTTCGTTGATGACCTTGGTGCTGATTCTCTTGATACTGTAGAACTTGTTATGGATTTTGAAGAAAAGTTTGGACTTGAAATTCCTGATGAAGATGCTGAAAAAATAAGAACAGTTGGTGATGCAATAAACTATATTGCAGAGAAGAAAAAATGAAAAAAATTGTTGTAACAGGTCTTGGTTGTGTTACTCCTGTTGGAAATGATTTAAGAACAACATGGGAAAATCTTATAAATGGTGTAAGTGGAATAGATACTATTAAAAGTTTTGAGGTTTCTGAATTTGATACGAAAATTGGTGCAGAAGTAAAAAACTTTGAAATTGACTTTATCCATCCAAGAGAAAAAAGAAAGATGGATAATTTCGTCCAGTTTGCTTTAAAGGCAACTGATGAAGCGATTAAAGATAGTGGGTTAGAAATTGAAAAAGAAGATAAAGAAAAGGTCGGTGTAATAATAGGAGCAGGAATAGGTGGCCTTAGAGTAATTGAAAAACAACATGAAATACTTCTTAAATCGGGTCCAAAAAGGGTCTCTCCATTTCTAATTCCAATGTTAATACCTGATATGGCTGCAGGACAGGTAGCAATTTATTATGGATTAAAAGGAGTAAATTTTGCAACTGTAAGTGCCTGTGCATCAGGTGCTCACGCTCTCGGTTCTGCCATTTGTTTCATGAGGGAAAGCAACTACGATATTATAATTGCAGGTGGAACAGAATCCTGTATTACACCATTAGGACTTGCTGGTTTTTGTTCAATGAAAGCACTATCAACAAGAAATGACCAGCCACAAAAAGCGTCAAGACCTTTTGATAAAGAGAGAGATGGTTTTATTATGGGTGAAGGAGCAGGAATTGTGGTCCTTGAAACAGAAGAGCATGCTAAAAAGAGAGGCGCAAAAATATATGCTGAATTTGCTGGCTATGGAATGAGTTGCGATGCCTATCATATGACAGCCCCTGACCCATCTGGAGAAGGTGCATATCTTGCAATGAAACATGCTCTTATAAATTCTAAAGTCCCTTTAGAAGAAGTTGATTATATAAATGCTCACGGAACTTCTACAAAATTGAATGATAAAAGTGAAACAGTTGGAATAAAAAAGACCTTTGGTGAAAGAGCGTATGAAATACCTGTTAGTTCAATAAAATCAATGGTAGGACATCTCCTTGGGGCAGCAGGAGGAGTTGAATTTGTTATAACCTGTATGACAATAAAAGAAAATATAATCCCACCCACTATTAACTATGAATACCCTGACCCTGAATGTGATTTAAATTATGTTCCAAACGAAGCAATTGAAGAAAAAGTAAAAGTTGCTCTCTCAAATTCCTTTGGATTTGGTGGACATAATATTACACTTGTTGCTAAAAAATACGAATAAAAAGGAGAAAAATATGGAATATTTCCTCACAGAAGAACAACAGATGATAAAAGACCTTGCAAGGAAAATAGCAGAAGAGAAAATTTTACCAAAGAGAGCAGAGTATGATGAAAACGAAACATTCCCTCACGATATAGTTAAAATTCTTGCTGATTCAGACCTGTTTGGTGTTTTTGTTCCAGAAGAATATGGAGGACTTGGTTATGGTATATTTGAACTATGTCTTGTCATTGAAGAACTAAGCAAGGTCTGTGGTGGAATTGCTCTGTCTTATGCAGGAACTGCTCTTGGAACTTTTCCAATAGTCCTTTTTGGAAATGAAGAACAGAAAAAAAAATACCTTCCACCAATTGCAAAAGGAGAAAAACTTGCTGCGTTTGCAGTAACTGAACCAGAAGCAGGAAGCGATATAACAACATTGAACACAACTGCAAAAAAAGAAGGGGATTATTATATTCTAAATGGAACAAAACAATGGATAACAAATGGTGGAGAAGCTGAAATATATGTAGTAATCGCATCAACTGACAAAACAAAAGGAGCAAGAGGTTCAACTGCTTTTATTTTAGAAAAAGGATGGGATGGCTTTGAATTCGGGAAAAAAGAGAAAAAACTTGGAATTCGTGCTTCTGCAACAAGAGAACTTGTTTTTACAAACTGTAAAGTTCCAAAAGAAAATGTTCTTGGAAGAGAAGGTATGGGATTTTTAATAACAATTAAAAACTTTGATACAAGCAGACCAGGGGTTGCAGCACAGGCACTTGGAATTGCTGAAGGTGCCTATGAAGCAGCCCTTGAATATTCCCATCAGAGAAAACAATTCGGACAACCTATAAGTTCATTCCAGGCAATTCAACATATGCTTGCAGATATGGCAACTCAAATAGAGGCAGCAAGATTATTGATTTACCAGACAGCAAAAACAATTGATTCAGGAGCAAAAAATTACTCAAAAGAATCTGCAATGTGTAAACTTTTTGCTTCTGATGTTGCTATGAAAGTTACAACAGATGCAATCCAGATATTCGGTGGATATGGATATATGAAGGACTATCCTGTTGAGAAAATGTTTAGAGATGCAAAAATAACACAGATATATGAAGGAACAAATCAGATACAGAGAAATGTTATTGCCATTGAACTAATAAAAGAACTTGCCAGAAAAAAGAAGTAATTTTGTGGAGGACGGTCCTCCACAAACTCTTCAAGAAATATAATGAAGTTTAAAATAAAGAAACATTAGGGACTCATATTTTATTCCTCTTCGTCCTTCAATTCATCAAGTATTTTTTTTATTAATGGCTTGATTTCAGAAAGTCTTTCTTTTACTACTTTCCAAACTATTTCATAATCCACTCCAAAATAAAAATGTATGATTTTGTCTCTCGTTTTAGCCATCTGACTCCACGGAATATTTTTATACCTTTCCATTATAGATTTTGGTATATTCTTCGCTGCCTCTCCTATTACTTCAATTTCTCTTACCACAGCACTTTTGGTCTTTTCGTCCATCATAAATTCATCAAAATCCATATTACCTATGAAATCCTCTATCTTTTCTATGCACTTCAAAAT
>QMOO01000151.1 GCA_003648245.1 Caldisericota bacterium | reverse complement strand
GATCGTTTCTTAATTTCTCAAAGGCATCTTCTTTAAAAGCTGTCTTCATTAAATCTGTTAAGTGTGGCTCTATGAGTGAGTAATCATTAAGTTCAAATGCCTTAAAGAATTTTTCAGCCACTTCCTTTTGGTTTTCATTGATTACTCCATAAACTGAATGGGTGCTAAGTAGTAGTACAAAAAGCATAAAAGTAATAATGACAAATCTTAACCTTTTATTCATACCCACCTCCTAACAATCTAAACCAAATTAATGATAACCTGTTAAATCCTCTGTGTCAAAACTAAACTTTCTTCTTAAACAGATTGGGGAGGTAGATTAGACCCTGAGGGAGGAGCATCATAATTAAAATTATCATAATTCCATTAAATACATAGGGAGAGAAGGAGGTTCTTGCAAAAAACACGGGTATTATTGTGATAAATATTGCTCCAAGAATTGATCCAGGGACAGATCCAAGACCACCTATTACAATCATTGCAAGGAAGTTGAGAGATGCACCAAGACCAAAATCGTTAGGTGAGATGTAAGATACTGTGTGAGCGTAAAGGCTTCCAGAGATTCCTGCAAAGAAGGCTGAAATCACAAATACAAGGATTTTATAATAAGAGACATTTATTCCAAGTGAGCTTGCGAGAATCTCATTTTCTCTTAAGCTCTTAAGGGCTCTTCCCGTTTTTGAATTTATGAGGTTTATTAATAAAATAACAGTAATTACAAGAAATATCAGGGATAAATAGTATTTGGAGAGGTCAGAAGAAAAACTCAATCCAAAGATTTCTGGTGATGGTATCTCTTTTATTCCATGATATCCACCTGTAAATGAAAGGTAACCTATTATCTGAGTTATCGCAATTCCAAATGCCATTGTTACAAGGGCAAGGTAAAAGCCAGTAACTCTTAATGAAGGAAAGCCTATTAAAATTCCAAATAAACTCGAGACAATTCCAGCGATTATTAAACTTGGAAGGAATGGAAGGTTAAGTTTCATTACAAGTAGTGTTGAGGTATATGCTCCTATTCCCATAAATGCAGCATGTCCAAGAGAGAGTTGCCCTGCTATTCCAAGTAAAAGATTAAATGATATAGCGCCAATGGAGTAGATAAGTGCAAGGGTTAAAAGATATATTATGAAACTCTTGTTAAGAAAAAATAGAGGAAAAAGAATGGCTATTATAAGAGAGACAATTACAAGATTTTTCCCTTTCATGCTCTCTTTACCTCCTTTCTGCCCATTAAACCGTGGGGACGTATAAGAAGTATGACTATTATTATGATGAGGGAGAGTGTAACCTTTAATTTTGTTGTTATATAGGCTGCAATGAGATTCTCAAGCACTCCAAGAAGGAGACCACCAACAATTGCACCGGGAATGCTTGTAAAGCCACCAAGAACTGCTGCTGTAAAAGCCTTGATCTGAATTTCCTGCATCATATTTGAATGAAGATACAGGTTTGGTGCAACAAATACACCAGCAAGAAGACCAAGAATTGCAGAGAATCCCCATGTAAATGAAAGGACAGTTCCTATCCTTATGCCCATCAATCTCGAAGCCAATTCATCTTGAACAGTTGCTCTCATTGCTATTCCGTGAATTGAAAACTTTAAGAAGAGAAATAGACCAACTATAATTGCGATTGATATGATAAAAACAAAGAGACTGTATTTGTCAATTACAACACTACCTAAAAATATTGGTTCTCTATTCACAAGGGATGGAAAAAGTTTCTCTTGAGTTCCCCATATAGTGGTAGCAAGTCCATTCAGGATCATTAAAAGCCCAAGGGTTATTATCATCATTCCTGCATGGGTTTTTTCTCTGACTGGTCTTAATAATCCCCTTTCAATGGCCATTCCAAATAGAAAGGCAAAGCCTATGCTTATAATTATCGATAGATATAGGGGAAGTTTTAAATATGTAAGAAGAGTATAGACTATAAATGTGGAGAACATTGCCATTTCTCCATGGGCAAAATTTACAACTCCAGAGGTTATAAAGACCAGCACAATTCCAAGAGCTGCCAGAGCATATATACTACCCCAAAAAAGACCACTTACAACATTTTGAAGAAAAAACATTCTTACCTCCCAAGATAATATTTCCTGACTTCTTTTGTTTTTAAAAGTTCTTCACTTTTTCCCTCAAAGGCTATTTTTCCAACCTCAAGTATGTATGAGTAGTTGCTTATTTTAAGTGCCTGATAGGCATTCTGTTCCACAAGGAGCACAGATACACCTGATTTATTTATTTCCTTTATGATACTGAATATTTCCTGTACCAGTATTGGTGCAAGACCCAGGGATGGTTCATCCAAAAGAAGAATTTTTGGATTACTCATAAGGGCTCTTCCAATTGCAAGCATCTGTTGTTCTCCACCTGAGAGTGTACCTGCAAGCTGGTTTTCCCTCTCCTTCAGAACAGGAAAGTATGAGTAGATTTTGTCTAAATCTTTTAGACTCCCCTTTTTATCCTTTCTTATGTATGTTCCAAGAATTAAATTTTCCTTTACAGTAAGCTCTGGAAATATCCTTCTTCCCTCTGGTACCATAGAGATTCCAAGTCTTACAATATCTTCTGGAGCATGTCCTGTTATATCTCTATCAGAAAATAACACTTTCCCCTTATCAGGTTTTAGAAATCCACAGATTGTCTTGAGTGTTGTTGTTTTTCCGGCACCGTTTGGACCAAGCAGTGAAACTATGCTTCCTTCTTCTATCTCAAGGGATACACCTGATAACGCCTTAACAGGACCATAACTTACATAAAGGTTATCAACTTTTAACATTCTCTTCCTCCCCTAAGTAAGCCTCTATGACCTTATTATTGTTTCTTATCTCCTCAGGTTTTCCCTCAGCAATCTTTTCTCCAAAGTTTATTACCGTTACAGTATCGGATATATCCATCACAACAGACATATCGTGCTCAATTAGAAAAAGGGTGAGATTTTTTTCCTCTTTTAGTTTAATCAGTGTCTCTTTCAGTTTCACCTTTTCCGTTGTTGTTAATCCAGAGGTTGGCTCGTCAAGAAGCAGGATTTCTGGATCAGCCATGAGTACCCTTCCAATATCTACCAGTTTCTGTATTCCGTATGGAACAGACAAAGGATAATGATAGAGATAATTTTTAAAGCCAAGCTCCTCAGCTATTTTTATAGCCTTCTCTATGCCCTTTTTGTCAAAACTTTTTACTCTGTTTGTGCTTAAAAACTCTTCAAAGATATTTGTTTTAATCCACCTGTGATAACCTATAAGCATATTTTCCAGTATGTTTAAAAATTTAAAAAGCATAAGATTCTGAAATGTTCTTCCTATTCCCAGTTGAATTATGGAGTGAGGATGTTTGCTCAGTATATTTGTTCCGTCGTAGTAAATTTCACCT
>QMOO01000150.1 GCA_003648245.1 Caldisericota bacterium | reverse complement strand
TAGGATTGTAAAAGAACAAAGTTATGTCAAACTCCTTACTGAACTCAGAGAATGGAACTATAAGACAGGGAGCACAACAGACATGTAATAGAAGTTTCCTCATAAAGGCTTTTCACCATCTCCCATCTTCAGGTGTTTGTATGCAAGATCTGTGGCAATTCTTCCTCTTGAGGTGCGCTCCAGAAAGTTTATCTGAAGTAGATAGGGCTCATATACATCTTCAATTGTTTCCCTGTCTTCACCTAAAATTGCAGCAAGGGTATCCACACCTGCGGGGCCTCCGTTAAATTTTTCTATTAAAATTTTTAATAATTTTCTATCCTGTGGGGTAAGCCCTCTATCATCTATGCCGAGAGACTTCACCGTTTCAATTACCACATCCATATCTATCTTTCCTGAATTCTTTATCTCACTAAAGTCTCTAACTCTTCTTAAAATTCGTAATGCAACACGAGGAGTTCCTCTTGATCTTTTAGCTATCTCAAAAGCTTCTTCTTCTCCTATGTCTATATTAAATACCTTTGCCCCTCTCATAATTATTTTAACTATCTCCTCTGGTTTATAAAATTCCAGTCTGAATATAATACCAAACCTTTCTCTTAGAGGAGAAGTTAGCATACCGACTCTTGTGGTAGAACCAATGAGGGTAAAAGGTTCAAGGTTTATAGTTAATGTTCTTGCAGAGGGTCCTTTTCCGTAAACAATATGAAGTTTAAAATCTTCCATGGCTGGATACAGGGTCTCTTCCACATTATGTGGAATTCTGTGGATTTCATCTATAAAGAGAATAGACGTCTTTGGCAAGGAAGTAAGTATTGCAGCAATATCTCCACTTTTTTCAAGGGACGGTCCTGTAACTGATTTAATTTGAGCTCTCATCTCTTTGGCAATTACATAAGCAAGGGTGGTTTTTCCTATTCCTGGTGGACCATAGAGAAGTATGTGATCCAGTGGTTCTCTTCTTTTTATAGCGGCATCCAGAAATATTCGTAAGTTTCTTTTTATCTTTTCCTGACCAATATACTCGTTTAAACTTTCAGGTCTTATAGGGAGTTCTCTTTCACTTTCCTTCATTTTTTATCTCTTTCAGAGCAAGTTTTACTATTTCATCAACTTTCAACTCTTTACCCTTCTTTCTCCTTACTTTTCTTATAATGTCATAAACTTTATCTTTTTCAAATCCCAGTGATAGAAGAACTTTTACTGCCTCGGAAAATTCATCTTTCTTCAAGTAACTTTCCTCTATATCTTTTGAGAGAAAATTTATGATGTCTTTAAGAATTTTTTTTCTTATACCTTTAACGATTAGATCTTCATTATTTTCAATAGCATTATAGAGCTCAGATGGAGTGTAGTACTTAAATAGAGATAAGATTGATTTTGGTCCAACTCCTGGAAGTTTTATCAGTTTCTCAAAAAGGGTTAACTCTTCAAAGGTCAAAAAGCCAAACAGGTTTTGATCCCTGTTATCACTTATATGTGATACGAAAATCTCATTCTTAATTTTCTCAGGATACGGAACAAAGACTTTAAAACCCATACCTGATGGGGTAAGAATTATTATTGAATTTTCCTCCCTCACTATCACTTCGCCTCTAAGAAAGGAAATCACCTTTTTCCTCAAAAGTTTTTATATTTATATAAGCCAGAGCCATTGCTATTGCATCAACGGAATCATCCTCTTTTATTGTTTTCTTAAATAGAATTTCAGCCATTCTCTTCATTTCTTTTTTTCCTGCCCTTCCAAACCCTGTAAACGAGCTTTTTACCTGAGAAGGCGATATTTCAAAAGTTTCTGAATTAAATAAAGAGGTGAGGAGAAGAATTACTCCTCTTACCTCTCCTATCCGCATTGCTGTTTTAACATTCTTCTTAAAATAGAGTTTTTCTAAAACAGTAACTTCTGGCTTGTATTTTTTGAATAGAGATTGTAATTTCTCAAAGATCTCCCTTAACCTTATGTTATATGGAGTGGTTTTCTTCGTTTCTATAACTCCATATTCAACAAGAGAAGGCGGATCTTTATCCTCTACTATGGCATATCCAAGGTTTGAAAGACCAGGGTCAATTCCAAGTATGAGCATTTATTTCATGGAAAGAGCAATTCTTTCCATTTCCTCATCAGAAATTTCAAAATTGGAAAATACTTTTTGAATATCATCATGATCTTCAAGCTCGCTTATGAGTTTGAGTGTCTGCTCTGCTTTATCACCTTCCACCTTTACACCATTCTTTGGTATCATCACGAAGTCCGCGGATACTACTTTTATGCCACTTTCTTCGAGGGATTGTTTTACTTTATAGAGGTCAGAGGGAGAGGTATAAACATAAACTTCGCCATCTTCTCTTTTAAGATCTTCAGCGCCAGCATCGGCAGAAATTAGAAGTATATCATCGTCTGACATGCCCTGAGGGTCAATTTTTAACTGTCCTTTTCTTTCAAACATCCATGAGACACATCCGTTTTCTCCAAGACTTCCTCCATGTTTTGAGAATATTCTTCTAATTTCTGCAGTTGTTCTATTTTTGTTGTCTGTTACAGCTTCCACATAAACAGCTACTCCTCCAGGTCCATAACCTTCATATACTATTTCCTCGTACTTTTGACCCTCCAATTGTCCAGTACCTCTCAATATCGCTTTCTTAATATTCTCTGAAGGCATATTGGCTTCTTTTGCCTTTTCTATAGCAGTTCTAAGTCTCGGATTTGTCTCTGGATCTCCTCCACCTTCTCTTGCAGCAATGGTTATTTCTCTTATAAGCTTACTGAATAGTTTTCCTTTCTTTTTATCAACTGCAGATTTTCTTGCCTGTATGTTATGCCATTTGGAATGTCCTGACACCTATTTCACCTCCTTTCTTTGATTGTTTTTATAAACATCTCATGAATTCTTGTATCCTCTGTAAGTTCAGGATGGAAGGATGCACCAAGTATATTCTTCTGTCTTACAAAAACAACTCCCCTATCTGTTCTGGAGAGAATCTCAACATTTTCTCCAACTTTCTCAACTATGGGTGCTCTAATGAATACTGCATGAAAAGGTTTATCAAAGCCCTTTATCTCTAAATCTACCTCATGACTATCAAGCTGTCTACCAAAAGCATTTCTTTTTATCTTTACATTGAGTACTCCAATTCTTGGTTGTCCTGTTTCTGGTTCTATCTCTTTTGCAAGAAGTATAAAACCAGCGCATGTTCCAAAAACCGGGAATCCATCCTCAATCTTTTCTCTAATTATATCAAGAAGATTAAACCTTTTAAGTAATTTCCCAATTGTGGTAGATTCTCCTCCAGGTATAATAAGTCCAGAAATCTCTTTTAATTCATCCCTTGTTCTTACTCTAATACCCTCAACTCCAATTCTGTTTAATATATTAAGATGCTCTCTTACATCTCC
>QMOO01000149.1 GCA_003648245.1 Caldisericota bacterium | reverse complement strand
CCCAAGTATATTATAACAAATTCCAGCACCTATTCAAATCTAAATCCTTTTTTAAAAAGTCTAATACAAGCTTCAACTACCTTAGGATCATACAGTATTCCTTTGTTCTTCTTTATCTCCTCAAGAGCTTTATCTATACTAAAGGCAGGCCTGTAAGGCCTATTGGATGTCATAGCTTCAAGAGTATCAGCAACTCTAATTATCCTGGCTTCCAAAAGAATTTCATCTCCTTTAAGTCCCTCTGGATAACCAGAACCATCAATATTCTCGTGATGTTCAAGGACTATTTGAGCTACAAAGTGCAGAAATTCAATGTTCTTTAAGAGATCGTATCCAACCTTTGGATGCATTTTTATAAATTCCCATTCTATTCTTGATAGATTCCCCGGTTTATGTAGAATTTCATTGGGAATAACGATCTTTCCTATATCATGAACAAGAGAGGCAACCCTTATAACTTCAATTTTTTCCTTACTCAACCTCATTTCCTTGGCAATCTCTGTGGCAATTTTTGTCACTCTCTTTTGATGTCCAGCAGTGTAAGGGTCCTTTGTTTCAACAATTCTTCCAAGGATGGCTATTGTATCATTAAATGCCCTTTTTAATCTCTCATGACTTTTCTTAAGCTCTTTTTCTTTCTCCTCTTTTAGTTTCTCAAGATATTTCTCCTTGGTAACATCTCTTGCACTTCCAACAGTTCCAATAAGATTTCCATTCTCATCCCAGAGTGGAGCTTTATACACATCAAGGTGGAGGTATTTTCCCTTTACATAACCAAACTCATCAAACCTTCCCGGTTTCTTTGTCTTAAGAACAACTTCATCTGAATTAACACAGAGTTCTCCAAAAGTGTGCCATTTTGGATTATCAGGATGACTCTTTCTCTCCCTATCTGCAAAGTAGAGGTCAGTTTTCCCAATGGGCTCCTCTGTACTCTTCGCATTCAAAAGTTTCTCACATATAGATTTGTTTACAAATATGTATCTACCTTCCAAATCCTTAGCCCATATCATATCTTGAGCATTGTCTGCCAAAAGTCTGAACAATCTATACATCTCTCTATATCTCTTTTCCTCTTTTTTAAGTTCTTCAAAAGCCCTTGCCCTCTCAATAATTACACTACACATGTTCACAAATGGTATAAGTTTCTCAACGTCTTCCTTTGAGAATTGATTTATCCTATCCCCATCAATTTTCAAAAAACCTATAACTTTATCTTTAACTATTATTGGAATGGATATATGAGATTTGACCCACTCAGTTTCCTTGTATGTTATCCAGTCAGGATGTTTTGATGTATCAGAAATAATAAGGGGTTTCTTTGTTTCAATAACTTTCTCATCAGTTGGATACATATCTATAGGTATTCTTAGATTTGAAACGAATTTTTCTATACCATATTTTTCATAACCTGTTGAAGCAATAACAACTATTTCATCATCTTCAATCAAAGATACATTGCCTGATACAAAAGGAACAAGTCTCTTTGCCTGAATAAGCATTTCATTGAGTAGTTCTTTCAAATCTGTTTTGGTTGTAAGTTTTAAAGCTGCATCCTTTAATGTATCTGAGAATGTTTTCTCTTCCTTAAGCTCCTTCAATAACCTCTCCCTTTCAATCTCCTCTTCTTTCTTTGATGATATATCCTCTATAGTTGCAACTTCAAATAGAAAGTTTCCTTTTTCATCAAAGGCTGAAGATACTATAACCTTTGCCCAGAATACACTCCTATCTTTTCTTATAAGGCGTTTCTCACTAACAAAGGTTTTAAATGTCTTTCCATCCTTAACCTCTTTAAGGTATTTTTGGTATAAAAGGGTATCTCTCTTAAGATCTTCTGGATGAGTAATATCCATCCATGTCTTCTTTCCAACAACCTCCTCTCTCTTGTATCCAAGCATTCTCTCCCATTGAGGATTAACATCAAGAAACACTCCCCTCTTATCTGTTAAATTTATTCCCAAAGGTGTTGCCTCAAAAAGGTTCCTGAATTTTTTAAAACTAAATTTTAACTCTTCTTCTAACCTCTTCTTATCGGTAATATCCTCTATCATCAGTATGAGATATTCAACTTCAGTTTCTTCATATGAATTTAATATGGGTGAAATGTAAACATTTAAAAATATCTTCTCTCCTTTTCTCTCTATGTATGTTTCACATTTAAGATTTTCATTATTCTTCAATTTGCTAAAATCAATGGAATGAGAATCAATCTTATTACATGGAAATACATTAGTTATATTTTTATTTATCAGATTCTCCCTCTTAAAATCTGTAATCTTGAGGAATCTTTGGTTTACATTCAATATTTCTCCATCTTTATCTATTAAGGCAATTCCAAGGGGAGAATTTTCAAAGATTGTCCTATATCTTACCTCTCCCCTCATCAATCTATCCTTCTCCTCAATCCACCTCTCCATGAGTTTCTCATTGAAGTATCTAATGGTGTTGGGACCGAGTTCTTTTGCTGTATACATGGCTATATCTGCCTTCTTTAAGAGAGTATCTAAATCTTCAGCATCATCGGGGAATATAGTTACACCAACATTCACTCCCACTCTAAACTCCATCGTTTCATATTTTATAGGTTCGTTGAAAGAATCTATGATTCTCAACACAATTCTATTAAGATCACCATTTTTCTTAATATCTGTTAATAAAATTACAAACTCATCTCCCCCAAGCCTAAATATAATGTCAGATTTTCTAAATATATCTGTGAGTTTTCTTGCCACTTCCTTCAACAGGATGTCTCCAACATCATGACCAAATCTATCATTTATATCTTTAAAGTTGTATAAATCTATGAGAAGCAGGGCTAATTTTTTCCTCTCCCTCTTTGCCCTTGCAGATTCTAAATCAAACATGTATTTCAATAGATTTCTGTTTGCAAGACCTGTGAGAGTATCATGAGTAGCTTTATACTTTATATCCTCCTCCATCCTTTTTCTCTCTGATATGTCCTGATATATAACCACCACACCTTTCGTCTTAACCCCCACTTTCACAGGACTTGCTGAGATACTCACATGAATTAATTTTCCATCCTTTCTCTTTCTTACAGTTTCATAGGTTAAATAGGGTTCTTTAAGAGATTTCTTTGTGAGTCTCCTTCCCTCTTCAATAAGATAGTCTGGATGGAGGAATCCTTCATCTATATTCTTTCCCTTAATCTCTTCAAGGGTATAACCAAACAACTCTGTAAATTTTGGGTTTATATCTATAATTCTACCTTTATCATCTAAATACACCACTGCTTCAGGAAGACTGTAGAAAAGGGTTTTAAACTTCTCCTCACTTTCCCTCTTTTGATTAACATTTGAATTAGATTTATCTTTCATTTATTAAAATTTTAAAATTTTTTAAGTGAAATTTCAACACATTTTTACCTTTAAAAAGTTTTTG
>QMOO01000148.1 GCA_003648245.1 Caldisericota bacterium | reverse complement strand
TACATATGTATTACAAAGTCGATGATAGAGAGGTTTATAAGATTATAAAGGAGAATCTCTCTGACATTGAACTGTTTGTTAAAGAAATAAAGGAGAAGTTTTTATGAGAGTTAAGATAAAAGAAGAGAAGAAGAAGAAGATTATAAACTCTATTAAGGAGATTTTTGAGGAAAGAAGCGAGATAAAACATGCTCTGATATTTGGTAGTTTTCTTTCTTCTCTTCCTTTTGAGGATATTGATATTGCATTAATTCTTGATGAAAATTTCTTAAAAGACTTAGATTTCATATATTACTTAGGTCTTTTAGAGGCAGAACTATCCCAGAAACTAAAGAAGAAATTTGATATAGTGATTTTGAATCTAACATCCCTACCTTTTACCTATAGTGTGATTAAAGAGGGTAAGCTTATCTTTACAAGAAATAGAGATGAGTTTTTTGATTTTGTGGAAAGAATTGTTTATGAGTATCTTGATTTTAAGGTATTCAGGGATATCCTGTTGAAGGAACTTTAACCTTTTTTCTGTGAAAGAACTTTCTCATACTTCGAGAACATTAGATAGTATATAACGATGGTTGTAGAGTAGATAATAAGTGTTATGTAAAAATTTAGGCCGAAGCCTTTCTTTTCTATGAGTATTCCACCAAAGAATGTTCCAACAGATCTTAAAATATTCCATACAAGATTTGCAAAACTTTGAATTGTTCCCCTCCTTTCCTCCGATATAAGATTCATAAGCAGTGTTGAATTTAAAGGTGCAACGCTATTCATAAGTCCTCCTCTTATCCAGAAGGAAAGAATTGCAAGGGTGAGTGGGGGTCTATTGCCAAGAATCACAAGGAAAGGGAGGGAAGCTAACTCAAAAAACACCACACTTTTTACAATTCCAATCTTTTTTGAAAGATGCGGTCCAAAGAAGGCAAATACAAAGAAGAATATAGACATGACTGAGAAAATGTTTCCTATACTTTCTGGTTTAAGTCCAAAAACCTGAGAGAAATACAAATTAAAGAAAGGAACAATGAAACCAGCTCCCAGAGCAATAAGTCCCCTCTGAGTTATAAATTTTACTGCAACAGAGAGATCCTCTTTAAGCGTCATTTTTAATTTTTCAATATCTCTTTCTCTTTTTATCTCCTTTATTATTAAGAGGAAGATAAATGAGAGGGAGGAGATAAGAGCAAAGAATATAAGGGAGTATCTCATAGAAAGAAACTCATTTGTTGTAAAGAGATTTCCTATTCTTCCAGAGAGGAAACTACCTGTCATATTCCCAAGCATTGTTGAGATGAAGGCAAGAGAGAAGAGATGAACCCTTTCATAGATTACACTATAATCAGCAAGGAAAGGATTTGTTGTTATTCTTAAAATTGCTCCTGCAGCACCATAGACTAAGTATGATATGAACAAGATTTTAGGGTTTATTGTAATTGCTGAGATTAAAAGTGTAAGAGGTATGAGTGTTGCTCCAAAGAGTAATACTTTTTTCCTTCCAATTCTATCGCTGAGAATCCCTGAGGGAATAGACATTATTGCTGCACCAATTCCCCCCATTGATATGATGTATCCTATAACTGAATTCCTTATTCCTCCTGAGGAGAGATACAGATTGAATATTGTGTTGAATCCACCCTGTGACATGGAAAGTATGAAGAGAGCAACAAGGAAAAGTTTTGCGTTACCAGAGAAACTATTTATTGCATCCTTATAGTCTTTAAAAATCTTTTTCACAAAAAATTTATATCATATCTAAAAAATAAAGGAAAGAAAGATGTGAAAATAAAAAATTTTGGTAGCGCCGTGGGGAGTCGAACCCCAGTCTGAGGATTGAGAGCCCTCCGAACTAACCGTTGTTCTACGGCGCCACACTCATTAATATATTATACCAATCTTTTTATGGTGGTCAAGAAGTTCCTATCTCTTTCTCTTTCTTAATTAGCGGCATGATCTTAATAAGTATTCCCAATGAGACGAGTGCCATTATTGCATAAATTATGTAGATAATATAAGTTTTCTGTGGATTCATATTCCAGTAGGCAGCAAAGGAATCAATTATGGTGTGTAGTATTATCATAAGTATAAGAGATTTCATTCCCCAGCCTCTTTTCTCTGCATAGGAAAAGAGAGATGTGGTTCCTGTGTGGAAGAAGAACGCAAGAAGTCTTTCAATAAGACTAAGAATAGAGAGTGTACCTGCTGATAAGGCTGATAAGAAGATAAACAGCGATTCTCCAAACCCGAATCCACTTCCAACATAGAGCGCATTAATAATTTTCTTTTTTCTCGAGAAGTAGTATTTAGGAATTTCCTGAAATACAGCTGCTATAAAACCAATCCATAAAGATAGAACAACTGGGTTTTTGAAGCTTATCAGTTTCTGAACAAAGGGTTGAACAATAAGTATGATTAAAAGGATTCCAATGCCTATTATAAAATCTTTCCAGATGAACTTTCTTAGTATCAAAAATATTATTAAAAGACCTATTAATCCACCAATAAGAGGATATGGGGTTGTAAACGAGAATGGAAATCTAAAATGTATGCCAGCAATTTTATTATCTTCCATGGTGATTATAAAAGTTATGGTTTTCTTTCCAAGGATTGTTTCATAGTAATAGTTTCTATACTTCCCTTTCTCTTCTTCTTTTGTCAACTTATATGACTTCAGTTCTCCATATGATGATACAAGGTGATTCCTTAATTTCTCAAAAGTATCCTTTTTAAAAGCTGTCTTCATTAAATCTGTTAAGTGTGACTCTATGAGTGAGTAATCATTAAGCTCAAACGCTTTAAAGAATTTTTCAGCTACTTCTTTTTGATTTTCATTGATTGCTCCATAAACTGAATGGAAACTAAGTAGTAGCACAAAAAGCATAAAAGTAATAATGACAAATCTTAACCTTTTATTCATACCCACCTCCAATAAGTTAAACTAAATTAATGATAACCCGTTAAACCCTCTGTGTCAAAAGTCTAAAAGATTTGTTATTTGTATTCCCACTCCTTATTCCCATTTCCATCAAGTTTTATTATGTAAGAAGTTATTTTTTCTACACCGAAAGACGAAACCATACCTCCTCCAGCAACAATATACCCCTTATCCCTTGTCTGCTGGATGGAGTATGCTTCATCTCGACTTTTTCCCCCATAAGTCCTCTCCCATACTTTATTCCCTTCCTCATCAAGTTTTATGATGTAAAAGTCATCACCTCCTGAGCCAAAAGACCATGTTCTTCCAGCAACAATATACCCTCCATCCCTTGTCTGCTGGATGGAGTATGCTTCATCAAGTTTTTCCCCCCCATAAGTCCTCTCCCACTCTTTGTTTCCATTTATGTCAAGCTTTATTATGTAGAAGTCTTTTTCTCCTGCAGCAAAGGATTCTGTATACCCAGCAGCAATATATCCTTCATCCTTTG
>QMOO01000147.1 GCA_003648245.1 Caldisericota bacterium | reverse complement strand
ACTGGATCAATATTTGACATTCTCTTTAGATATGGAATAAAAAATGAACTCTTTCCGCTCCTTATATTTATAAGCATTGGTGCAATGATTGATTTTAAGCCTCTTATTGAAAAACCCTGGATGGTTGTGTTTGGAGCAGTTGGGCAGTTCGGAATATTTGGTGCAATGATCATTGCTCTTCTCCTCGGGTTTACTCTCTTTCAGAGCGCATCCATTGGAATAATTGGAAGTGCAGACGGACCAACATCCATATTCGTAACCAGCAAACTCGCACCAAAAATTCTTGGTCCTGTAACCCTCGCAGCATATTCATATATGGCGCTTGTTCCACTGATCCAGCCACCCATTATGAAGTTTCTCACAACAGAAAGAGAGAGAAAAGTGCGAATGGACACAGAGAGGGTGAAAGTATCTCCTTTTATGGAAAAGTTGTTTCCTTATTTAATAATAATCATCTCTGCAGTGGTAAGCCCCATGAGTATTCCCCTTGTGGGCTTTCTAATGTTTGGAAACATACTCTCTACTTCTGGAGCAACAGACATGCTTGCAAAAGCAGCAAAGGAGTACCTCTCTGGAATTGTGACCCTTTTTCTTGGAATTGCAGTTGGTTCCACCATGAAAGCGAGTATTTTTTTAACAAGAGAAACTCTCCTTATATTCATTCTGGGTCTTGTGGCATTCTCCCTTTCAACAGTTGTTGGAATACTCTTAGGTAAACTGCTCCTTTTATTTGGAATAAAGGTAAATCCATTAATTGGAGCTGCAGGATTATCCTCTTTTCCCATGTCTGCAAGGCTTGTTCATCAGATAGGGAGAGAGGAGGATAAACACAACTTCCTTCTTATGCACGCCATAGGAGCAAACACATCAGGACAAATTGCATCTGTTGTTGCAGGAGGTGTCCTTCTTGAGCTTGTAATGAAATATGGAAATACAGGAGGAATTGGGATAGGCTTAAATATCCTGCTTCTCGGTATGTTAAAGGTATTTATTGTACTTTCCCTTATCGGGATAATCACATATATTTTGAGAAAACTATTTTAACAAAAGGTTGATTAGTCTTTAAAATTGAGGTATTTTTGAATTATGAAAAGAATTTTCATTTTTGTGATTCTACTTGTGGTTATTTTTTCAGGGTGTGGCAAAAGAGAAGTTAAGAAAAAGGTGGTATCAGCCACAATATTTCCTGTATATGACTTTGTAAGGAATCTGGTGGATGGAACGGACATTGAGGTAAACCTTATAGTTCCTCCAGGGGAAAGTCCTCACACATTCTCCTTAACACCGGGAGAAGTTAAAAAAATTGAGGGAAGCAGAATCATCTTCTATAACGACTTTGGACTTGACGAGTGGATTATATCAAGCGCAGAAAGTGTTGGTGTTAAAAATATTGTTAATGTGAACAGGAGTTTAACTCCCATCAATAACAATCCTCACTTCTGGCTTTCCATCCCTTATGCTATAAAGGAGTGTGAGGTGATAAAAGATTCTCTCATAAAGGAATTTCCAGAATATAAAGAGGTCATCGAGAAAAACTTTATAGACTACAGGGAAAAACTATTCAAACTTCATAACAGGATAAAAAAATCCATAGATAAACTTGAGACAAAAAAGATAATTACATATCACCCCGCATACCTTTACTTTGCCAGGGAGTATGGGTTAAATGTTCTCTCTGTCATTGAAAACTCCCCGGGAAAAGAACCAACACCAAAAAAGGTAGCAGAGATTGAGGATATTATAAGAGAGGAGAATGTTAAAGCGCTTTTTATAGAACCTCAACTCTCTTCATCTGTGGTTGATGGGATTGCCATCGATACGGGTATAAAAGTATTTTCCCTTGATCCCCTGGGCGGAACACCTGGAAGGGATTCATACATAAAACTTATGAATTATAATCTAAACACCATACTGGAGGCTTTAAGTGAAGATTGTGGATGTTAAGGGGGTAAGTGTTGAGTTTGGGAGAAGAAAAATACTGGATAACATAAACTTTCAGCTTGATAGAGGTGAATTTTTAATAATAATCGGACCCAATGGTGCAGGTAAGTCTACTCTTCTTAAGGCAATACTTGGATTAATCCCATTTAAAGGTGAAATCCTTATATTTGGAAAAGACATAAGAAAACTCTCAAGGAAGGAGAGGGAAAGAATTGGATATGTGCCACAGAAATTCCTTCACGAGAGGGAATTTCCAATAACAGTTGAGGAACTCATAAACCTATCCATAGGAAAGGTGGAAAGAAGGGAGGAGATAGTAAATAACTTCCTCTCTTTACTGGGAATAGAGGATTTAAGAAAAAAACTCATTGGAGAATTATCAGGTGGACAGCTCCAGAGAGTTTTTATAACAAGGGCACTTGTTCGATCTCCTGAGATTCTAATAATGGATGAACCTCTATCGGGTATAGACATTTCAGGAGAAAAAACCTTCTATGAACTTGTCAACTTCCTTCACAGGGAGCTTAAGATATCCATAATTCTCGTATCTCATGATGTAACAGTTGTGGACAGGTTTGCAGATAAAGTTTTGTGTTTAAATAAGAGAATGGTTTGTTTTGGAAAACCACGGGAGGTGCTGTCTGAGAAATCTCTTGAGTCTCTCTACGGTAAGGAGATGGGAATCTACAAACACAAACCCTGTCCCGAAGATGGACCCTGTAAACTTTTTGTGGAGGATGGTGATGTTTAGCTATCCATTTATGGTAAGAGCGATAATAGCTGGAATTATAACCGGTGCCCTTGCTGGTTTTATAGGTGTTTTTGTGGTTTTAAGGAAAATGTCTTTCTACGCCAATGCCATAGCCCATGCATCCCTTTCAGGTGTTGCTCTTGGTTTCTTCCTCTCTGTTGATCCCTTCCTCTCAGCCATGGCTGTGGGTTCCCTTGTTTCCCTCGGAATAGGTTACCTATTTCATAAAACCTCCCTCTTTATGGATACAGTGATAGGGATTTTTCTCCCTGTGAGTATGGCAATAGGAATAATCCTTTTTGGCCTCACAAGGGGATACAAACCTGAGCTTATAACCTACCTATTTGGAAGTATATTATCAGTCTCTTTATCAAACCTCCTGCTTTCCTCTGTTGTAGGTATTGTGTTTTTAATATTTGCAATTATTGTATTTAAGGATATGACGATGATTTCCTTTGACGAGGAGTGTGCAAAGGCAAGAGGGATAAATGTTACCCTTATAGATACATTTTTCCTCATATTTCTCTCTCTTATAGTTGTGATTGGAACAAAAACAGTTGGAATAGTTTTGATTTCAGCCCTTATCGTTATTCCCGCAGCTTCTGCGCGTCTTATAAGTAGAAGTTTTAAGGAAATGATAATTTATTCAGTGGTTTTTGGGGTTATCTCCAGCTTCTTTGGATTAACCATTTCCTATTATACGAACCTTCCTTCTGGCGCAACTATTGTT
>QMOO01000146.1 GCA_003648245.1 Caldisericota bacterium | reverse complement strand
TTTGCACTTGTTATGGCACTGCTACATCCTGTAAAAACCAGTGCTCCAACGAGTATTCCTATGGTTAAGATTATCAGTGTAGTTTTCTTCATCTTTAAACCTCCTTTAAGGTTAAGTTTTCTTAAAGATACGAAATAAATGTTAAGGAATTATAAAGGAGGAGATTATACCCTGACAATAAAAAACAACCTCTCTGGAAGTTAATCTGGATTTAGATTATAATATTGAAGGTTAAGCTGTTTAAAGGAGGAATTATTTTTGGAGAAGTTAAAAAAGTTTGTTTCTTATTACAGGCCTCACTGGAAACTTTTTCTTTTAGATTTAATCTCAGCATTTATAATCTCAGCACTTGATCTTGTTTTCCCCATGGCAACAAGAATTTATATAAACACATTAATCCCCAATAAAAACATAAGGTTAATAATTATTTTTACAGTTTCCCTTCTTATTCTATATGTAATAAGGGCAGGTTTCCAGTACATTGTTGATTACTGGGGGCATGTTCTTGGAGTAAGAATTGAGTATGACATGAGAAAAGACCTCTTTGAGCATATCCAGACCCTCTCATTTAAATTCTTTGATAATGTTAAAACTGGACATATAATGTCAAGGATTGTGAATGATTTGAACAATATTTCTGAACTTGCCCATCATGGACCAGAAGATCTATTCATATCTCTTGTTATGCTCGTGGGTTCTGTAATAATCCTGTTCACCATAGACTGGCATTTAACCATTATAATAGTTCTCTTTGTTCCTATTATTATCTGGTTTGCCATGAGTAAGAGGGTAGAGATGCACAGAGCATTTAAGAATGTTAGAAAAAAGATTGCCTCAATAAATGCAGATATTGAAAATAGCATATCAGGAATAAGAGTTGCAAAGTCTTTTACCAATGAGGAGTATGAAATTGAGAGATTTGACAGAGGAAATTTAGAGCTTAAGGGTTCAAAAGTTGTAGCTTACAGGTCTCTTGCGAAGTTTTTTACAGGTATATATTTTTTAATGGGAATTCTGAATGTCATAGTTCTTGGTTCTGGAGCTTATTTTATATTGAAAGGATTTTTAAACGCAGGAGATCTTGTTGCGTATCTACTCTATGTAAATTTTTTCTTTATGCCCATAAGAAGGCTCTCCAACTTTACCCAGCAGTTTGAACAAGGAATGGCAGGTTTCGAAAGATTTCTTGAGATACTTAAGATTGAACCTGAGGTTAAAGAGAAGGAGAATGCTGTTGAATTAAAAAATGTAAGGGGAGATATTGAGTTTAGAAATGTAACCTTTAGTTATGACAATAATAAATATGTGCTTTCAAATATAAATCTAAAAATACCGGCAGGGAAAAATGTGGCAATAGTTGGACCATCAGGCGCCGGAAAAACAACCCTTTGTCATCTAATTCCAAGATTCTATGATATACAGAATGGAGAGATTCTCATAGATGGAAGAGATATAAGGGATTATACAATAAGGAGTTTAAGAAGAAATATAGGTCTTGTTCAGCAGGATGTCTTTTTGTTTACAGGAACTATTAAGGATAACATTATGTATGGGAAGCTGGATGCTACCTTTCCGGAGATTGTTGAAGCTGCGAAGAAAGCTCATGCTCATGAATTTATAATGAGTTTTCCTGACGGATATGATACATATATTGGAGAGAGAGGTGTTAAACTTTCTGGTGGACAGAAACAAAGAATTTCTATTGCAAGAGTGTTCCTTAAAGATCCACCAATTCTTATACTTGACGAGGCGACCTCTTCCCTTGATACCCAAACAGAGCTTCTAATTCAGGAGGCTATAAAAGAACTAACGAAGGGAAGAACAACCTTAATTATTGCACACAGGCTATCCACCATAAAGAATGCAGATGAAATAATCGTTATTACAGAGAGAGGAATCGAGGAAAGGGGAACTCATGAGGAATTACTTTTATTAAATGGGATATATGCAAATCTTTACAGAGCTCAATTTAAGGACTTCGTTATTGATGAAAGAATTGATTAGGAAAGGTATTTCTTAAATAGTGGTAGGAATGGTTGGGTTTTTACAGCTCTCTCTATTTCCTCTAAAGGAATACTTAAAAAGACCTTAGCAACATCTGGAGCAAACTGCGTTCCTGTATTCTTCTTTATCTCATTTACAGCATATTCAAAACTAAAAGCCTTTCTATAAGGTCTATCACTAATCATTGCATCAAAAGAGTCTGCGAGAGCGAGAATTCTTGCTTCAAGACAGATCTCCCCATCTTTTAATCTATCAGGATAACCTCTTCCATCCCATCTTTCGTGGTGATGCCTGATTATATCAGAAACTCCTCTTAGATAAGTGATTCCTTTAACAAGATTTGCTCCAAGAATTGTATGTTTTTTTACCTCCTTATACTCCTCTTCGGTGAGTGAACCATTCTTATTAAGAATACTACCCTTAACTGCAATCTTACCTATGTCATGTAGAAGGGATGCATACATTAATCTTTCCTTTCTTTCATCTGATAGCCCCATCTTCTCAGCTATAAGAAGCGATAGGGATGCAACTCTCTGTGAATGTTCTTTAGTGTAGGGATCCTTAAGCTCAATAGTGTTTACAAGTGTAATTATCGTTTCAAGGTAAGACTCCTTCAAATTTCTGTATAGATTAAGATTACTCATGTTTAGTGCTATAATCCTTCCGATCTCTTCAAAGAAAGGTCTATCCTCTTCACCAACGATATATTCCTTGTTAAATCCAATCTCTATAACTGAATAGAGTTTGTTCTCTATAAATATTGGTATAATGATCTCGCTCCTTATGGTGCTTGAAACTTTAAAATAGTCAGGATCCTTTGAAACATCACTGGCAATTTCAACTCTACTATTCTTAATTGCCCTTCCCATTATTCCTACTTTAACTGGGAATTTATAGAATGAGACCCCCTCTCTATTAATAACAGTTGCCTCTACAACATCTTCTCTTGGAAAACCATACCCCAGTGATTCAAGGTTCTCTCCCCAAACAGTCTCTAATTCCTTGAAGGTTTTTTTGAGGAAACTTGTTAAATCTTCATTAAAAGATAGAGAGGATAGGATCTTTAACATAACGAAATTTCTTTTCTCTTCCTTTTTTGTCTTTGCAAAGGAGTATTTAAGATTAAGGAATGTGTTAAGAACAGTGGCGAGGAATCTTATAATTTTGAAGTTATCCTCTCCTGTAAATCCCTTTCTCTTTGAGAAAAGAATACAGATGCAAACAATTCTATTACCGACCTCTCCCATTAAAATAAAGGCTTCCTTGTATCTCTCCAGTATCCTTTTTAGATCTTCATTTATATCTGTATCAGGAACTCTAAGAGTTTTAAATAGTTCAACCATACTTCCTGTAAATGGCAGTATTCTATCTTTATTGGCAATTGATATTGATTCTTTTTTAATCTTAAGCCTTTCAACCAATTGGTGCTTAACTCCA
>QMOO01000145.1 GCA_003648245.1 Caldisericota bacterium | reverse complement strand
TCCTTATGTATAATAAATTCAGGAGAGGTTATGGCTAAAAAGATCAGGCTCTTTCTTTTTTTGACTTTGTTTATCGTTATGGTTTTTTCTTCTTTTTCCCTTGGTTTAACTTTTTCAATATACGAAGGGAGCATAGAGGAATTTAAAGATAGGTTAAGAGATATACCGTTTAATCCCATTTTTGAAATAAAGCTTTCCTCTAAAGCAGCCATAGAATGGGAAAATATTTATAGAAAATATGCAAGCAATCCAAAAAATATAATACTTAATACTGCCCACGAAGAAAAGTTCAGTCAGGTAATGGTGGATACATCAAAGTATACAGAAAAAGAGATGTCTAATTATATCCCCTTCACAAGAGATGATGTAAATCTGTTAAAGAACTCTCCGTATATTATAGATGCTTTTCTTTCTAATGGTTTAGATCAAACTTTTAACCAATATCTATTTTTTGAAAACAAACAGATTCAATTGTTTCCTTTACCAATAAAGTTTATGAAAAATCTTGGAGTTGATGTTAAATGGGGGAAATTTCCAGATAAAAGCGATCCTCTAAACATCGTTATACTCCCATACGAATTGAGTGAAAAATTGTTTGGAAAAATAAACCCTGTGGGGAAAGAAGTAAAAGGGATTAACAACAAAGGAGAAGAGACAACCTACAGAATTATTGGAGTTCTTGAACCATTGCCTAACGATTGCAGAAGTTTATTCTTCTTTGACTCCTTTGCTTTTACAATCCTTCCTGAAGATTATAAACCAGAATGGAGTAAGATTTTTGTGTACGCTGATGTAGAAAATACAATCTATGCCATCTCGACGAAGGAAAACTATAAAAAGGCTTTAAATTTTATCAACAAAGTCTCGAAAGACAAAGGAAATAAAACCTTTCTTTTTCCTCACATAGAAACTACATACACTCAAGCATATAGACTGGTAGGAATGAGTTTGATAAAGCATAGAATAAAATATATCGCAATCGGAATAATATTTGTTTTTCTGGTTTCTCTTCTTGTCTTAAGTTCTTTCGTAATGCTAAACCTTATTGATAGAAAATATGAAATTTCCGTAAAACGCTGCCTCGGGATACCAAAAAGAGTTCTGTATATTGAAGAATATAAAAGGTACCTTACATTTTCTTTATTGGCGTCTCTATCTTCTTTGATCTTGATACTCCTCGTTTCTCCATATATAGAGAAATTAAATATTTTAAATTTTTTGGGGGAGTCATTTAGTTTCCATGCACCCTCTGAAGAACTGTTCAGACCAAGATCTCTTTACATAGGTCCTCTAACAATGTTGGCTGTATTCCTCACGCCATCCTTCTCAGTTGCCATATCTCTTTTCCTTGTTATAAAAAAATTTACAAAGAGTCCACCTGTCTGGGGACTTAGGGGAAATGTATCAACTGAAATAAACCCTTCATTAAAGCAACTCCTTCATCTTACAATTATAATTATGCTTGCCATAACAGGAAGCTTTTGTTTTTTGTCAATACGTTCAACCATTTTGAAAGGAATGAGAGAAACAGAAAAAGAAGTGTCAACTTCAGTTATACGAATAGTACCTCCTTTAATAGATCCTTCACAAAACCTTATAACTACCCCCATATACACATACAAAGATTACAAGCTGGTAAAATCCTTGATAGGAGAAAGGGGATTTGTGGGTTTTAGAAACGAAGTTCCTCAATCAGAACCAGTAACTATAGATAATAGAGAGAAAATACTTATAAGAATCTCTCAGGCAACAGAGGATTTTCCACAAATTTATGACTTTAAGTTAAAAAAAGGGAGATTTTTACATGATGGTGAAGAAGGAGTGTGTGTTGTGGGGGAAAGGGTTTCTGAAACTCTAAAATTAAATATAGGTGACTATTATCTTGATAGATCAAAAAGATATAAAGTTGTCGGGATAATTGAACACTCTAACAAACTTATAGACAGAACTATCTTTATCCCTAACAGTAGAATAGTAGAATGGCAACATAATAGACCGCACTTTCTTGTAAAAGCAAAGAATCCAGAAGAAACAGAATCTCTTGCGAAGGAAATCTTGAATTATCTTAATTCTCTTCATCCAGACAAGGACCCTGGAGTTATACTTGATGTAAAGGAGAAAGTTGAAGAGTACAAGAGATTTTCAACTTCCACATACACCCTTCTTTCAATATTCTTCATACTTTCTCTCATCGCCTCTTTTATCTCACTCTCTGCAATGTTGCTTATAGACATACTAAAGAAGATAAGGGAGATAGGGATAAAGAGAGCAATTGGAGCAACAAAAAGAGATATAGTAAGAGAATATACTTTAAGGGGTTTGAGAATAACGATATTGTCTCTTCTTATCTCTATACCATTGGGAATTATTATTTCAATATTTGTAGATATAATTAAAGGCTGGAGTATTTATATACCTGTAGAAACAATAATTATTATTGTTTCTGTGTCGCTATTTTTAGGTTTCATTCTATCTTTTATTCCATCATTATTTGCCTCTAACATAAATCCAGGAGAGGCAATAAAAACTGAGTGAGGTGAGGTATGTCAATGATTGAACTTATTGATGTGTGGAAAATTTACAAAAAGAAGGAGGTTCAAATAGAGGCTTTAAAGGGGATAAATTTAAAGGTAGAAACTGGTGAGTATATTTCTATAATGGGACCTTCAGGTTCTGGGAAAACTACACTGTTGAACATAATTGGAACAATAGACTTTCCGACAAGAGGGAAGTATATTTTTGAGGGTGTTGATGTATCAAGAATGAGTGATGAAGAACTATCAAGATTTAGAAGAAAAAATGTGGGATTTGTTTTCCAATCTTATAACCTTATCTCTGATCTTACAGCCTGGGAGAATGTTGCCCTTCCTTTATACTATGATGGCGTTAAAGACAAAAGGGTGCAGAGAAAAAAAGCAATGGAAATGCTTGAAAAGGTGGGACTTCTTGATAGAGCAGATCATCTTCCCGGAGAACTCTCAGGTGGGGAGGAGCAGAGAGTCGCAATAGCAAGAGCTCTTATAAATAACCCAAGGATTATTCTCGCAGATGAACCCACAGGAAATCTTGATTCAAAAACATCAGAAGAAATAATGGAACTGTTTGGAACTCTCCATGCAAATGAAAAAATAACATTTATAGTAGTTACTCATGAGAAAGTTATTGCAGAAAAGGCAGATAAAGTATTATATCTCTTGGATGGAAAAATAACCTCCCTTTTTTGATATGAACCTGCATTATTTCACTCAATCTCAGGTTTAGTGAGTCTTAATTTATCTATCCAGTAATCTATATAGTCATTATCCAGATCTTTTAGTTTAAGAAGATTCTTTACATCAACAACATCAATATTACGGCTTGATAACAATTTAAGTATTATTAAATCCTCAACAGTAACAATGAAGACTTTTTTTTGGTTTACAATAAGTTCCTTTTTCCTTTTCAGTACATTTC
>QMOO01000144.1 GCA_003648245.1 Caldisericota bacterium | reverse complement strand
TCTTCAATCTCCTTCTCCTCTATCTCCTTTGCAAGTTCCTTTGTTATTTCCTGATCCTTCTTTACAATAATATCTCCGGTCTTTGGATCAACCACATCTCTTGCTGCAATCTTTCCAACTATCTGCCTGTACAAAGACTTAATAATCTTATTCTCTATTTTAAGTGGTCTTACAGATATCTCGCTGCAATCTTCGTATTTTACAACTACCTTATGGGAAACATCTGCAAGTCTTCTTGTAAGATAACCAGCATCTGAGGTTTTAAGCGCAGTGTCTGCAAGACCTTTTCTTGCTCCATGAGTTGAAATGAAGTATTCAAGAACTGAAAGTCCCTCTTTAAGATTTGACTTTATGGGGAATTCTATAATTCTTCCAGATGGATCTGACATAAGTCCTCTTATTCCAACCATTTGAAGTATCTGCTCTGGTTTTCCTCTTGCTCCAGATGCTGCCATAAGGAACAGGAAGTTGAATGGATCGTATGTTACAAATATCTCCTGCTTCAATTCCTCAACAGCTTTAAGCCAGACTTCTATGGTTTTCTTGTATCTTTCTTCTTCAGAGAGAAGCCCTTCTTCATAGAACTTCTTAATCTTTCTTTCCCTATCCTCTGCCTTTCTTAGAATCTCTCTTCTCCTCTTTGGAATTATCATGTCGTCCATGCCTATGGTTAGGCCTGAAAGGGTAACCATTTCAAAACCAAGTTTCTGGACCTCGTCAAGCAATTCTGCAGTTTTTTCAAAACCATATCTCTTAAACACCATGGTGAAGAGTTCATTTATACTCTTCTGGTCAATAAGTTTATTAAAGAATGGGAATGTTGGATCCTTTAATACAGATTGAATGAGCTCATTAAACAGCACTCTGCCCACTGTTGTATCCTTTATCCATTCTCCATTCCAGTAAAAATCTATCTTTGAATTGAGCTCCACTTTCTTTTCTTCAATTGCTGCCCTCAAATCATCAACAGTATAGAACTTAAGACCCTCCCCCTTTGCTCCGTGTTTTATGAGTGTTATGTAATAGCATCCAGCAACTACATCCTGTACAGGAAGTGTAATGGGTCTTCCGTGTGCTGGGGATACTGTGTTATATTTTGAAAGCATAAGATATTTTGATTCAGTCTGTGCGGCAATGGAGAGAGGAAGGTGTATTGCCATCTGGTCTCCATCAAAATCTGCGTTGAATGGAGGACAGACAAGAGGAGAAATCTGAATTGCCTCTCCATCAACAAGAACCGGTTTGAAAGCCTGTATACTCATTCTGTGAAGGGTTGGTGCTCTGTTCAATAGAACCACATAATCTTTAACTGTATCTGCAAGAACCTTCCACACATTGCTATCAGGTTCCTTTACCGCTCTCTCTATCATCCATTTTGCATTTCTTAAGTTTACTGCAATTCCCCTTTCCTCAAGGTCGTGCATGAGGAAAGGCTTAAAGAGTTCAAGAGCCATACTTTTTGGAACACCACATTCATCAAGTTTTAAATTTGGTCCGACAACTATAACACTTCTTCCTGAATAATCCACTCTCTTTCCAAGAAGGTTCTGTCTGAATCTTCCCTGTTTTCCTCTTAAGATATCTGATAGAGAACGAAGAGGTCTGTTGTGAGAGCCAATAATTGGATGAGTTTTGTGGGAATTGTCAAGCAGCGCATCCACCGCTTCCTGAAGCATCCTCTTTTCATTCTGTAGCATTATGTCTGGTGCATTTACTGCTATAAGCTTTTTCAACCTGTTGTTTCTATTGATAACTCTTCTGTAGAGATCATTCAAATCCACTGAAGCAAATCTTCCTCCTTCAAGGGGAAGGAGCGGTCTTAAATCTGGCGGAATAACAGGTAAAACTGTAAGAACCATGTATTCTGGTTTGTTTCCTGAATTTATGAATGCTTCAACATAGTCAAGTCTCTTCATCGCATGGAGCTTTTTCTGTTTTGAGCTGGAATCTCTAATTTCTTTTAAGAGTTCATCTCTTAACTTTGGAAGGTCAAGCCCTTTAAGTAAATCAAGAATTGCCTCTGCTCCTCTCTTTGCTACAAAATCGTATCCTGACTCCCTGTACTCTCTATACTCCTCCTCTGAAATTACCTGCTTGTCTTTAAGCGGAGAGTTTCCTTTATCTATGACCACATAGGATGCATAGTAAACAATTTTTTCAACATCAGTTTTTGATAAATCAAGAAGGATAGGTATTATGCTTGTTGCCCTGAAGTACCATATATGTACAACAGGAGCAGCAAGATTTATGTGACCAAATCTCTCTCTTCTAACCTTTGAGGAGGTAACCTCAACTCCACATCTTTCACATACAAGTCCTCTATATCTAATTCCTTTTAATTTTCCACAATGGCATTCATAATCTCTTACAGGTCCAAAAATTCTCTCGCAGAAGAGACCATCCATTTCTGGCTTAAAATTCCTATAATTTATGGTTTCAGCCTTCTTTACCTCTCCATGAGACCACGAAAGAATCTCATCTGGAGAGGCAAGAGAGATCTGAATTGCCTGAAACTTTTTTTCAGTCAAAAGCTCACCTCCTGTTATTCCTTACCCTCTTCGCTCTTTTTTCTCTTTATTATCTCTTCTGCAATTCTTGCTGGCACTTCTTCATACTTTGCAAATCTTGCTGTGAAGTATCCTCTTCCCTGAGTTAAAGATGCAAGATCCAATCCATAGGTAAGCATCTCAGCCTCAGGAACGAGGGCTCTTATTATTGATATTCCCTTCTCTGAATCCATGCCGAGTATCTTTCCTCTTCTTGTGTTGAGATCTGAGATTATGTCTCCAAGGAAAGATTCTGGAACTCTTATCTCAACCTCAAGAACCGGTTCAAGAAGAACTGGCTTTGCCTCTGCCATTGCCTTTTTGAAGGCCATTGAGGCGGCAATTTTAAAGGCAAGTTCAGATGAATCTACAGGATGGTATGAACCATCATAGAGAACAACTTTAACATCCACGACAGGATAACCGGCAAGTATTCCTTCCTTCATTGTTTCCTTAATTCCTTTTTCAACAGCTGGAATGTACTGCTTTGGAATTGCTCCTCCAAATATCTTATCCACAAACTCAAACTCTTTTCCTCTCTCAAGAGGGCTTATTTCAATGAAACAATGACCATACTGACCATGACCACCGGTTTGTTTCTTATATTTCCCTTCTGCCTTGGCAGTTCCCTTTATTGTCTCTTTATATGCAATCTCTGGCTTACCTAAAGTAACTTCCACTCCAAATTTCCTTGCAAGCTTCTCCACCATCACCTGAAGGTGCGTTGCTCCCATACCTTTTATGAGAAGCTGTTTTGTTACATCGTTTCTTTCAACAATAAATGTGGGATCATCAGCGGTAAGCCTGAATATGGCCGTGCTCAACCTGTCCTCGTCTTCTTTTCTCTTTGGTTCCACTGCATATGAAAGAACTGGCTCAGGATACTTCAGCCAGTCATACTTCACCTTAAAGTTAGAATCGCAAAGAGT
>QMOO01000143.1 GCA_003648245.1 Caldisericota bacterium | reverse complement strand
GCTTTACCCAATCGGAAGTAAGCCGAAATGGCCATTAGCATTCGTACTTGGTTTTCAGCATTATCTAACAATGTTTGGCGCTACCGTAAGTATTCCACTTTTAATCGGTGGCGCAATGGGATTTCCACCTCAAGAGCTTGCTCTTTTAATTTCTACAGTGTTCCTTGCAAGTGGACTTGCAACATGGGTTCAGCAGACAATTGGAAACAAGCTCCCAATTGTTCAGGGCGGTAGTTTCTCATTCCTTGGACCAACCTTTGCTACCATTGGTATGGTTTCAGCCCAGGGCGGAAACTGGCAGATTATGATTCAGCAGGTTGCTGCTGCAATCATGTTTGGTTCATTCTTTGAAATTATTCTTGGTTACAGTGGATTAATGGGTTATGTAAAGAGAGCAATTGGACCTCTTGCAATTGCTCCAACAATTACAATGATAGGACTTTCACTCTATGGAGTTGGTGCCCCATATATGGCATCTAACTGGACAATCTCAATCATTACTCTCGTTGCACTTATTGTTTACTCTCAGATTTTCTCAAGATATTCAAGGGTGTTCCTATTATTCCCGGTTATTCTTGCTATTGCAACAGGATGGATTGCTGCACTTATTGGAACACTCGCTGGCTGGATTCCACCTGACAATGCAGCAAACTTAACCAAAGGACTCGAATTAATTAAGAATTCTCCATGGTTCTGGATTAAACCAATAATTCCATTTAAGTGGGGATTCCCAGAGCTTTCATCTCTTACTCTTTCCGCCACCATAGGAATGCTTGCAGGTTATATTGCATCTATGGTTGAGTCCATTGGAGACTACTACTCCTGTGCAAGAATTTCCGAGGCACCTGTTCCAACTGAAAAGATGATTTCCTATGGTCTTGGTGCAGAGGGAGTTGGTTGCCTTATTGCAGGAATTCTTCAGAGCGGAAATGGAACAACCTCTTACTCTGAAAACATCGGAGCAATAGGAATTACAAGAGTTGCATCCCGTAGGGCAATTAGAGCAGGTGCAACCCTTATGATTATAATTCCAATCATTGCAAAAGTTGGTGCTGTTCTTGCAACGCTTCCACAACCAGTAGTAGGTGCAATGTACGTTGGACTCTTTGGATTAATTGCTGCAGTAGGACTTTCAAATCTCCAGTTTGTGAATCTAAACAACGCAAGAAACCTCTTTATTCTTGGTATATCCCTCTTTGCAGGATTATCATTCCCTGCACACTTTAGCGCAAACCCAATAAAGGGTGGTGTCTTAGCAGATATTGTTCAGACCATTCTCACAACAGGAATGGCAGTTTCAGCACTCTTTGCTATAGTGCTTGATAACCTGCTTCCTGGAGCGACAAGAGAGGAAAGAGGTCTAACTGTCTGGGAGAAGGAAGCAACACCAGAGGCATGGGAAGAAGCAGAAAAAGAATGGGCACAGATGCAAGAAGGAGAAGAGGCAAAACTCAAAGGATTCGAAAGGGTGCAGAAGTAGAAAGGTTTAGTGATATAAAAGAGGGTTGAACATATCCACCCTCTTTTCATTTATAAAGGAGGTAGAAAAGTTTGAAAAAGGTTGGAAGATATTTATATATAATATTCGTAATTTTTCTTTTTTCTTTTACTTTTTATCTTATTTTTTGGTCCGGACATCCTAAATACTTACTAAAGTATCTCTATGAAGATAGAAAATATGACATTTATGTAATTGTTGCTTTTGGCTTTCTTACATCCCTTGTAAGTTTCTTTTATTCCTGGGCCAACGAAAATAAAGGCTATCAAGCACTAATTGAATTAAACAGAGAGAAGATACTTAAACTCAGGAAGAGAGGAAAGAGTGATGAAGAAATAGCAGAAGCTCTCCTTAAAGCATTGGGTAGGAAAAAAGGAATCGGGTATAGATACGAAAAAAGAAAAATAATCTATTTCTTATCAAAACTAAAATAGAGGTGAAAGTATGGCCAGTTTTTTTAATATAAACTCGCAATATCTTGTTCCCGTAATTGTAGTAGCAGCAATGATTTTTTATTTGTGGTGGAAGCAGCAGGATGTATATCACCTAAAAGACCGATTTAAAAATGAAAAAATTATATTTAAAGCACATGGGACGTATTTTTTTGGATTTGAATCAGAGCCAGGGGGGCTTCTTAAATCCAGTGGACAAATATTTTTATTTAAAGATAAAATCTTTTACAAAGGTAGGTTTGATGGAAGGGAGGTTGTTATCCCAAAAGATAAGCTCATGTATATAGCAGTGACAGATCATCATAAAGATAAACCGTTGTATTGGAAGTCTCTTGCTTTTTACTTTGAGAAAAAGGGAAGAGTCGAAAGAGTTGTTTTTATGATACCTTATTCAAAACAATTTGTTGATGCACTAAAACTACACTTTGAGAAAGACGGTAAAAGGATTCCTATAAAAGAGGAACTCTGGTAATGAGGATTTCTCCATTCTCAAATTTTTCCTGGGTTGAGAAAGATAAAATTGCTGCCTCAGACTTTCCATATGCAGAGGAACATTTTAAATTTTTAAAAGATATTGGCATAAGAGCCATAATTACATTAACTGAAGAAGATATAAGAAAATCTTTAATTGAGACTTATAAATTTAGACATCTTCATTTACCTATAGAAGATTTTGGAGTTCCTTCTCTCTCTCAAGTTAAGAAGTTTTTAAAGTGGTTAAAACTCATGGAGGTGTGGGAACAACCTGTGCTTATTCATTGCCGTGCCGGAATTGGAAGAACAGGAACAATGCTTTCAGTTTACTATATCTGGAAAGGCTTTAGTGCCGAGGAAAGCATAAGGATTGTGAGAGAAAAAAGAGGGAGTGGCATAGAAACACTATCACAGGAGAGTTTTATTTATGAAGTTAAGGAGTTAATCCCTGTTATATATCCTGATAGAGAAGAAGAGATGTTCTATATCTTACTCGAAACGATGAAAGTTTTGAGAAAAGAATGTCCATGGGACAGAAAACAGACAAGAACTTCTCTTATGAAGTATTTTATTGATGAAGTAGAAGAAGTAATTAAGGCTGAAAGAGAAAACGATCTAAACAATTTTATTGAAGAATTAGGGGATGTGCTTCTTCATATAGTTTTTCAGTGTGAGATTGGAAGGGAGAGAAAAGAGTTCAGTATAAATGATGTGATTGATATACTGCTTAAGAAACTTGTAAGAAGGCACCCCCATGTTTTTAAAGATGAGATTCTTAAAACAGATAAGGATGTAGAGGAGAGATGGGAGGAACTAAAGAAGAAAGAGAGATAATAAAATCCATAATTGATTATCAGAACTATCTTAAAAATGTTTATGGTTTTGACTGGGATAGTATTTCGGGAGTAATTAACAAATTAAAGGAAGAGATAAAAGAATTTGAAGAAGCAGTGAAAGCAAAAGATGATAGAAAAATAAAAGAAGAATTCGGTGATATTCTAATAACCATTGTAAACATCTCAAGATTTGCCAATTTAGATATAATCAAATCACTTGAGG
>QMOO01000142.1 GCA_003648245.1 Caldisericota bacterium | reverse complement strand
CTTCAAACTCCTCTCCTCATCAGGTGCATACTGGAGAGGAGACGAAAATAGAGAGATGCTTCAAAGAATTTATGGCACAAGCTTTTTTACAAAAGAAGATCTTGAGGCACATTTATTAAGATTAAAAGAAATAGAAAAGAGGGATCACAGAAAGCTCGGGAAGGAGCTTGGCCTCTTCAGCATACATCCAGAGGAAGCGGGTCCAGGTCTTATCTTCTTTCATCCAAAAGGTGCAATAATAAGAAAGATAATAGAGGACTTTGAAAGAGAAGAGCATATAAAAAGAGGGTATCAATTTGTTTATACCCCGCATATTGCAAGGGCAAGGCTGTGGGAAATATCTGGACATCTCTCATACTATAGAGAGAACATGTTTCCTGAAATGGATGTGGATGGAGTGCCGTACCTTGTCAAGCCAATGAATTGCCCTGGACACATAATAATATATAAATCTAAAACAAGAAGCTATAGAGAATTACCTATAAGATACTTTGAACTTGGAACTGTCTATAGATACGAAAGATCAGGAGTTTTGCATGGACTTTTAAGGGTAAGAGGCTTTACACAGGATGATGCTCATATATTCTGTACTGAAGAACAATTAGAGGATGAAATTATAGGAGTTATTGATTTTGCGCTTTTTATGATAGAAACATTTGGATTTAAAAATTATGAAATATTCCTTTCAACAAGACCGGAGAAATATGTGGGAACACTAAAGCTTTGGGAGAAAGCAACAAATGCTTTAAAAAAAGCCTTAGAAGACAGAAACATTCCATACAAAATAGATCCAGGTGAGGGTGTTTTTTATGGTCCAAAAATTGATATTAAATTGAAAGATGCCCTTGACAGACTGTGGCAGGGACCAACAATTCAGGTAGACTTCAACTTACCAGAAAGATTTAATTTAAAGTACATGGGAAAAGATGGAAGAGATCATACACCTGTCATGATACATAGAGTTGTGCTTGGAAGTATAGAGAGATTCTTTGGAGCCTTAATTGAAAATTATGCTGGAAATTTCCCACTCTGGCTTTCCCCAGTACAAATCAAAGTTATTTCTGTAAATGAAGGTGTTGCAGATTATGCCAAAGAGGTGTATAATAAACTTCTTGGTAGTGGCTTTAGAGTGGAACTTGACGCTTCAACTGAAAATCTTCGAGAGAAGATAAAGAATGCTGAAGTAGAGAAGGTTCCCTATATTTTAGTTATTGGAGAAAAAGAGATGAAGGAAGGAAAAGTTGCTTTAAGAAAGAAAGGTAAGGGAAATCTTGGAATGGTTTCCCTTGAACAGCTAATAGAAAAACTTAGAAAGGAGGTAGAGAGCAAAGAGTGAGTTTAGAATCTGAGAGGGGGGTGATTAGCCATTAAAGAGAAGCCCATTAGAGTTAATGAACGCATAAGGGCAAGAACTGTAAGGGTTATTGATTCAGATGGAAAACAGTTAGGTATTCTTCCCATTGCTGAAGCTTTAAAGATTGCTGAAGACAGGGAACTTGATCTCGTAGAAGTTGCACCTAATGCATCTCCACCAGTATGTAAGATAATGGATTTTGGGAAATACAAGTACGAACTGAAGAAAAGACAGAAGGAAGCAAAGAAGAAGCAGGTCTCTTTTGATGTAAAGACCATGGAATTGAGACCTTTTATAGGAGAAGCTGATCTGGGTTTCAAGTTAAAGAAGGCTAAAAAGTGGCTTGAAGATGGTGATAAGGTGAAAATCCTGATGATATTCAGGGGCAGGGAACTTGTTCATAAGAATAAAGGGTTTGATGTTGTAAATAGGGTTATTGATGAGCTCTCAGAACTCGGAATAGTGGAAAGAAAACCTGTTTTTCAGGGTAGAAAGATAGAGGCTCTCATGAGCCCCAACAGGAAAAAAGAAGGAGGAAAGAAGAATGGCGAAGTTAAAACTGCCAAAAACAGCAAAGAAAAGGTTTAAAATAACTGGATCTGGAAGGATCCTTAGAAGAAGGTGTGGCCATTCTCACCACCTTGAGAAAAAAACATCAAGGAAAAAGGTTACTCAGATAAGACCAAGAGAGATATCTAAAAATGATGTAGCAAGGGTGAGAAGACTTATAGGGCTTAGATTGAAAAGGAGGTAAACATGGCAAGGGTAAAAGGTGGTCCAACGACCAGAAGGAGAAGAAAAAAGATTTTAAAGATGGCAAAAGGGTTTAGAGGTGCAGCTTCTGTTAGATACAGAGTTGCAAGAGAACAGGTAGAACACGCTCTCCAGTATGCATATGTTGGAAGAAGATTAAAGAAAAGGGATTTTAGAAGACTATGGATTACAAGAATTAGTGCTGCACTTGAAGGAAAAGGTATATCATACTCAAGATTTATCTATGGTTTGAAAAAAGCGGGAGTATCTTTGAACAGGAAGATGCTCTCAGAGATTGCAATCCATGATAAGGAAGCTTTTGATAGGCTACTTGAGATTGCAAAGGAAAACTTAAGTTAAAAGGAGGATAAGATGGAGGAAAGGAAAGAGGAGATAGAAGAACAGGTAAAAAAGGAAGCAATGGAGGAAAAAGAAGATACGAAGGAAGAAGAGGTTAAAGAAGAAGAAAAATCTGGAGAAGAGGAGATAAGGAATATTATTAAAGAGATGGAAGAGGAAGAAGCAAAGGAAGGGGAGAACGAAGAGAGTCTTAGAAAAATTACAGAGGATTATTTACCAAAGAGACTGAGAAAGGGTGAAATTATAAAAGCAATAGTTGTTAAGGTTGACGACGATGGAGCCCTTGTTAGCATTGGTAGAAAATCAGAAACTTTCATTCCCCTTAAAGAATTAACAAGAACAAAAGTCAGCTCTGCCAAGGAAGTTGTGCATGAAGGTGAAGAAATTGATGTTTATGTGGTTAGAACAGAAGGACCAATGGGTGATCTTGTTCTTTCAAAGAGAAGAGCTGATTATGAGAAAGTATGGAGAAAACTCAAAGAAGCATATGATAACCAGGAACCTCTTGAGGGAGAGATCACAAAGGTTGTAAAGGGTGGTCTTCTCATTGACCTTGGAATTCCTGCATTTCTTCCAAGAACACAACTGGAACTTGATATTGTAAGAAGGAAGGACCTTCTAAACTATGTAGGAAAGAAATTTCCTGTAAAGATTATTGAGTTTGATAGGGAAATAAGAAAAGTAATATGCTCAAGAAGGATAATTCTCGAAGAAGAAAAAGAGAGAGAAAGAAAAGAGTACTTTAATGAACTTAAAGAGAAAGAAGGAGAGATAGTTGTTGGAACTGTAGTAGGGATAGTGGAGTTTGGAGTCTTTGTAGATCTTGGAAAAGGTGTAGAGGGATTAATTCATCTCTCTGAACTTACATGGGGACCAAGGAAACCACCGAGACAGGTCGTAAGAAAGAAACAGAAAGTTAGAGTAAAGATACTTAAAGTAGATCCGGAGAATGAAAGGGTGTCCCTTTCTCTAAGACAGGCAAAACCACATCCATGGGAAAACATAATGGATAAGTATCCCCCTGGAACAATTGTAAAGGGAAAGGTTATAAGATTTCTACCATTTGGTG
>QMOO01000141.1 GCA_003648245.1 Caldisericota bacterium | reverse complement strand
GTATTATACTTATAATATAATGTATAGTAAGGAGGTCGTAATGGAAGAAAAGGAATTGTATGAAAAGGCAAAAAAGAAGGTGGAAGAGATAAAAAGTTTCTATACTCACCTCATAGTTTATGTAGTAGTAAATATAGCATTTTACATTCTTGTAGGAAAAGGATGGCTCTGGGTTACCTTCTTTTGGGGAATTGGAATTTTAACTCACGGATTAAAAACCATAGGATTCACAGAAGAGTGGGAGGAGAGAAAAATAAAGGAATTAGTGGAGAGAGAAAAGAAGAAAATGAAGAAAGTAGAAAAAGATGTAAATAAAAAGGAGGAAGAATCTAATTAAATAGTTTCTTTAACTCATCTCTTTTCTCGTAAATAAGTTCTGAGATTTTTACAATTAGTTCCACTGCTTTTTTCATGGAAGAGATGGGTATGTATTCAAATCTTCCATGGTAGTTGTGCCCACCTACAAAGATGTTTGGTGTTGGAAGTCCTTTATACGAAAGTCTTGCTCCATCTGTTCCTCCTCTAACAGGAACAATGTTTGGTTTAATACCAGAAAGTTTCATTGCCTTCTCAGCAATATCAACAATTATTTTCACAGGGAGTATTTTTTCCTTCATATTGTAGTACTGATCCTCCATGCTCAACTTTACAGTACCCTCTCCATACTTTATATTAAGAAAATTCGTTATTTCTTTCATCACTTTCTTCTTCCTTTCGAACTCCTTCCTGCCAAAATCCCTTATTATGAAGTATAGTCTTGTTTTTTCAACTTCTCCACCAAAACTTATTACATGGAAGAAGCCCTCATATCCCTCTGTATGAGATGGAGTTTCATGCGCAGGAAGCATTGAGAGGAATTCCTTTCCAATAAGTATTGAGTTCTTCATTTTGTTTTTCGCTTCTTTGGGATGAATGTTTAAGCCTGTTATATTAACAATGGCTTTGGCTGCATTGAAATTTTCGTACTGAAGAACACCTATGGGGCCTCCATCTACTGTATAGGCAAAGTTAGCTCCAAACTTCTCTATATCAAATAAGTCTGCGCCTCTACCTATCTCCTCGTCAGGAGTAAAAGCAATTCTTATCTTACCATGTGGAATTTCATCGTGTTTTATAAGATACTCCATTGCTGTTATAATTTCAGCTATACCTCCTTTATCATCGGCTCCTAGAAGGGTAGTGCCATCAGTGACTATTAGGTCTTCTCCTACATAATCTTTAAGTTCTGGATAAACCTCTGGGGAAAGGATTATGTTTTTCTCTTTATTTAATATGATCTTTCCACCATCGTAATTTTTGACTATTTGAGGTTTTACTCCTTCCCCTGTTATTGAAGGACTTGTGTCAAGATGAGCAATGAAACCTACAACAGGCACATCATCTTTTGTATTGGATGGAAGAGTTGCCATAAGGTAGCAATTTTCATCGAGAGAAGCATCTTCGAGTCCTATTTCTTCAAGTTCACTCTTTAGCTTTCTCGCAAGTTCCCATTGTCCCTGAGAACTTGGTGATGTTTTGACCTTTTCATTGGATTGTGTATTTATCTTTACATACTCAAGAAACCTTTCTACCACTTTATCCATCTTTCCTCTCCTTCTTTTTGTTTACTAAATTATAACCCAATTGTTATATTATAATTGAAACATATTTTTGTTTTTTTCTTCTAAATTTTAGAGGGTGAGATGGATAAGCTAATAATTAGAGATTTAACTATGAAGGATGAATATTTTGTTGGAACTTGTTCTCATATATATGAGTCAGAGGACTATGACCGGTGTGCTGAAAAAAGAATAGAATTTATAAGTAAAAATTGCAAGAAGGGATTAAGAGTTAAGGTTGCTATAGTTGATGGGGAATACGTGGGTTTTATTCATATTATTCCCATAGAATTTTCTCCCTTTGGACCCATAGGTGAAAATCTTATGTCTATACCCTGTCTTTTTGTACAGCCAAATTTTAGAAAGAAAGGGGTGGGAACTAAACTAATAAAAGAAGCTTTTAAGGAAGCTATAAAACAGGATAGGAATGGGATTGTAACAGTAGGCTACTCAGAGAATCTCTGGTTTATGCCTGCTGAGTTTTTCAAAAAAGTTGGATTTAAAACTCTAAAAGTTGAGAAAATGAAATCTCTTGGAGAGAAATATCCTAACTATGAGAGGATTCTCTTGTGGAAGACGTATAATGAAGATGCAGAAAAACCAGATTTTCTGAAACCAAACTATGAGTTTAAAAGTATTCCAGGAAAGGTAGTAGTAGATGTGTTTTATAATACATTCTGTCAGATAAGTTTGATTCAACTTGAGAAAGTCAAGAGAGTGATAGATGAATTTTCTTCCCATATCTTATTAAATTTATACAATTCAGATGATAGGGAGATTCTATTGAGATATCAAATTCCGCAGGGAGTATTTATAAATGGGATAGAGCTTGGCACTCTGTATGGTGTTAGTGAATACGAGATAAGAAAGACAATAGTAAAGGAATTAAAGAGGTTCAGGGAGTGATTTTTCAATTTAATTGGATACCTGCTTTTATCTTTTTTGCCATATCCCTGATGGATATTCTCTTTACAAATAGAGGCTTCAAAAAGGGGAGAATCTTCACAAAACCGCTTATTATTCCCTCCCTTCTTCTTTACTACTCTCTGAATAGTACCACCTTGAACTTATTTATAATCCTTGCTCTTATATTAAGCACAATGGGAGATGTTTTTCTTCTATTTAGAAGGTCAAAGATGTTCCTTATCCTCGGTCTTATTGCGTTCCTTCTTGCACATATTTTTTATACAGTCCTCTTTCTCTCAACAGTTACATTTTCATTAATTCCGAACCTGTTTTACCTAATTATCATACCCTACATTGTGTTTGGAGTAGTTGTATTTAAAAATCTAAAATTGAAGGAGAAGAGCATTAAAGTTGGGGTTTTTCTCTATATTTTGGTGATTATATCAATGAGTTTTTCAAGTCTCTTAAGATTCTATTCTGTGCCGTTTATGACCTTCATTTTGCCTTTCTCAGGTTCTATACTCTTTATAATTTCAGATTCTATGCTCTCCATGAGATATTTTGGAGAAAAAAGAATCAGGGGAGAATTTGTGACAGTTACCTATGTTCTTGCTCAATTTTTAATTGTGTCAGGGTTTATGTATTGATATTATGCCTCTGTCATCTAATTCTTCTATCTCCCTCAAGGAATAACCAAGAATGTCTCTTAATACTTCCAGGGTATTCTCTCCAAGAAGGGGGGCATGTGAGTAAACTCTTCCCGGTGTCTCAGAGAGTTTAAGGGGAGAACCTGCAATTTTTACCTTTCCCACGTCAGGTTGCTCCACCTCCACAAGCATCTCTCTATACTTTATATGGGGATCATTTACAATCCTATCAATTGTGTTAATGGGAGAGGATGGGATTCCGTATTTTTCAAAGATCTTCAACCACTCATCTGTGGTTTTTTTACTTATTATATCCTCAAGTATGGGAATCAGTTTTTTCTTATTCTCAGTTCTCAACCTGTTTGTTTTGAATTCCTCCATTTCTTTAAGTTCAGGATGTCCTATTGCC
>QMOO01000140.1 GCA_003648245.1 Caldisericota bacterium | reverse complement strand
GGGCAGGGGGATTAAAGCCCCCTTTTTTGTTGACAGGAAAATGTTTTTCCCTAATATAAAATTATGGGAAAAAGTAAAAATGCTTCTCGAATACTAAGTTATCGAACTGGAATTGTTACCTTCATTTTAGCGTTATCATTTCTAATATTTCTCTCTTATAAAAATCACTTAGACAGTTTTTTTACAGATCCTGATACATTTCCCCTTATTGAAACTACACGCATATTATCACCTTCAGATTTTGTTAAAATATTAAAAAATCCATTAATGTATGGGACTTATTTTATTGAATTAGCTAAATACTACAGGCCAATATCTGCTCTTTCGTTCAGTCTTGACTATGCCTTATGGAAACTCAATCCTATTGGGTATAATTTAACAAATTTGATTGTTCATTTATTCGTAGCTATATTAGTCTTCCTTGTTTTATTAAAACTTACTCGCAAAAACTTATGGTTATCTTTTATGAGTGCCCTTCTCTTTTCAATTCACCCAGTGCTTATAGAAAATGTTGTTGTCATTGCGAGAAGACAAGATATATTGGCGTCTTTTTTCCTTTTACTGTCCTTTTTCTTTTTACCAAATTATCAAATAACTAAACAACAGAAAGTTTCCATTTCCTTTTCCCTGCTGTTTTATCTATTGGCTCTGGGTAGCAAAGAATTCACGGTCATTTTCCCATTTATTATATTGAGTTATCTTTTTCTTCTTCAAAGGGGAATGCCAATGTCTCAAAAATTCAAAATATTCTCACTCTACTTCGTCCTATTAATCATATTCATTGTTTTAAGAACAATCATTCTACATGGAATGGGCGGGACTAATGTTCCAATTGAATTAGATAGGGCTATTCTTCGTTTCTTTTACACAATTGGTAATTTCCTCTCTGACCTTCTTTACCCTGTCCACTTGTTAAAAGAAGTCTTTTTGCCAGAACCTTCCATTTTAGAAAAATGTATATCATTGATTATTCTGGTCCTTTTACTGGCGACCTGGGGATGGTTTTTGAAGAAAACATTGACATCCACGAAATCTACAGCAATAAAAAGAATCACGTTAATTTTGCTTCTCTTATTGATTGTAATCACATTATCTATGTTTCTTTTCCCATTCTACTCCCATTACTTTTACAATGAGTTACATGCAGCATATTTCGATATAAAACCTTCTTTTCTTTCAATCTTTATGAAAGGCAAGCACTTCGTCCCTTACGGGGTTTACATCAACCAATGGAGTGGATTTTTCTTCTCTTTCTTCTTAATTCTTTTGAGTCTTCTATCAATTATATTTATTTTAATCTATAAATTTAATGAATTAAGAAATCTGGCAAAGACTTCCAAGGATTTCCGTCTTTTTGCTTTTCTAATTACATGGATGGCCCTACCATTACTAGTTTACCTATTAACATTCTCTTTTAGCCATAGAACTATGTATTTTTCTTTTATTTCATTCTGTGTTCTTTTCACTTATTTATTGTCAAAAAATATTGTTAAATTAACAGAACTCTTTAAAGAGCGGTCTTCTCAAAACTTAGCCACCAATATCAAACTTCTTTTAAACAATAAAATTTTTTATACAACGCTGCTCACGCTTTTACTTTATTTATCCCTTATCTACTTTTCCCCCCTATTTCATAAATATGAAGGATGGATGAAAAACGGAGAATTTTACAGAAAGTTTTTCACCACACTTTCTATTAAATACAAAAGTTTACCTGTAAAAGGAGATATAGAAATTCACAACTTGCCAATATCAGTTTCTTCTCTAAAACGAGATTTTCCTTGCACCACCGGATGGACATATATAGAACGTTATACTGTCAAATCCTGGTTGAATCTTCATTTTCCTGATAACCATATTCACGTTAAAAACATTAAATATGTTCGCTTACGTACTATTCCTAAAGACATAGTCTTAAAAGTTGAGAGAAAAGGAAATAACAGTGCTATAATTTCAGTACAATACAAGTTTTGACTTACAATTCAGTCTGGATGCTACCTTTAAATTTCTGCCATTTCCTATCATGAATTTTTTATTATCTCTTAGCATATTTACGTTCCCTTTTATATTTTACCTTCACCCTCTTCACCAGGTGGATAATTTTTTATCCCTCGATCTATGACCATAGAACAAAAAGTACTCCCAACGTTTTTCAATAGATTTAATAACAATAATATGTGCTTTGGGTGATTTTTGGGGAACCTTTTTTATTGACAGGGAATATGAAAAAATTATAATATTTACCATGATGCTCAAGTCATTGTGTACTTTTCTGGCTAACCTCTTTATATCCTTAAATCTTCTCGGGAGAAACAAGGCAATCATTCTGGCAGTAAAAAGGGAGGTATCTAAATGTTAAGTTATCTATTCTATAAGACAGTCGGAACTTTAAAAACAATGGGAATTAAGACTTTTTATTACATCAACAAAAATAGATTTAAACCAGAGGATGCAATTATTATAACTGGCTCTCCTCGTTCAGGTACCACCTGGTTGAGTGATATATTCTCCGCACCCAAGGGATACACTCCAATTCTTGAACCGCTTCATTTATCAAATCCTGGTCTTAAAGAACTGGGTTTTACCTGGAGGACATATATAGACCCTACAGATAACAGGGATGATGTAAAGGAGTTGTTTTACAGAATTTTAACTGGAGGAACTGCCACAGGTTATAACACCGTTGATAAACCATTTTTGAAAGTACTCTCCACAAAACAATGGGTTCTCAAGTTTGTAAGGCTCAATAGATTACTGCCCTGGGTGTTGAATAATTTTGTATTTAATAAAAAACCAGTGTTGATAATAAGACATCCTTGTGGTGTTGTTTACTCTCAAATGAAGCACCCTCTCTTTCCTACACCAGATAAAGTTGGCGATGATGATAAAAAAATAATCAGGCAATTGTTCCCCCCATTAGAGAAGTTTCTAGCGGAGAAAGAGGAAGTCAAAATACGAGCAATTACATGGGCATTGGATAATATAATACCTTTGAGGTTCTGTCCAATTGAAAAAATAATAATCCTCTCTTATGAAAAACTTGTTTTGGATGGAGAAAGGGAACTTAAAAGGATTTACTCTGAATGGGGTATGAATGTTCCCCGGGAAGCTCTATTCCATCTTAGAAAACGGAGTAGAGAAGCAAGAGGTTGGTCTGAATTTGACAGGTCAGGAAGAAAGAAATTGGGTACATGGAAAAAGCATTTATCATCAGATGAGATTAAAGAGATTCTGAGGATAGTGCATTCATTTGGATTTGAGGAATTTTCAGAGGAAATTGAGCCGGAGTATGAAATGCTACTCCAACACTCAATCCATTCAACCAAATCTGTCAAAGGGAAGAATTCAAAATGACTAAAAAACTCCACCCCTGGCTAAAAAAACATTTAGTTTGTCCTCTTCATAAGGGTTCTTTAGAATTCACCGGGGATAAACTTGTTTGTAAGGAGGGTCATAGTTTTCCTGTGATTGATGGTGTACCAGTAATGCTGTTAAAAGAGGTCAAACTACCTTGTTATCCCAGATATGAAGACTTATGGAACGCAGTTAATAAATATCTTCAAGGTGAAAGGTCTAT
>QMOO01000139.1 GCA_003648245.1 Caldisericota bacterium | reverse complement strand
GGAATCACTGTAATTCTCATTCCTGACGGTGCCACAGCAAGTTGTGATGTTAGAGGCTCAGCTCCAGGAACAAGAGAGGTTGCCCTTCTCGAACCAACAAAAATGATTAGAAAAATTCATGGTATAGCACTATGTGGTGGAAGTGCATTTGGACTAAGAGCTGCACAGGGAGTGGTAAGATACCTAAAGGAAAAGGATATCGGATTTGACACAGGAATTGTAAAAGTACCCATTGTACCTTCTGGTGTCATATTTGATCTTGGAATTGGTAAGAAGGATATTTATCCAGACGAAGAGATGGGGTATAAGGCATGTATTAATGCAAAAGAAGGTGTTCCTGAAGTGGGAGACATAGGTGTTGGAACTGGAGCAACGGTGGGAAAGGTTCTGGGAATGAAATTTGCTTCAAAATCGGGAATCGGTTTTCATGAAGAGACTCTTCCTCATGGAATTAAGGTTTCTGCTCTTACAGTGGTAAATGCTTTTGGTGATGTATACGAAAATGGAAAAATAATTGCTGGAGCAAGAAAACCTGTTGGCTCTGGATTCCTAAACACAGAAAGATACATAAGGTCATTTATCGGAACAATAACTTCAAAATTTATGGAAAACACAACTCTATCTGTGGTTGCTACAAATGCAGACATCACAAAAGAGGAAGCTAAAAAGATAAGTGAGATGGCTCATGACGGTATGGCAAGAGCAATAAGGCCGGTTCATACAATGTTTGACGGAGACATCGTGTTTACCATTGGAACAGGAGAGAAGGGAAGAATAAGTGTAAATATACTTGGAACGGTGGCTGCCATTTGTGTGGAGAAATCTATAATAAATGCAGTAAAAAGTGTAACTAACCCAGAAGATAGTCAAGAATCATCATAACTATAAAACCAGCCATCAAAGAAAAGGTTGCTTCCTTTTCAAACCCTCTCCTGTGGCTTTCTGGTATAACTTCTTCACTTATAACGTAAAGCATTGCCCCTGCTGCAAAGGCAAGTCCATAGGGAAGAATTGGCTTGAAGATAGAGACAAGGAAAAATCCGAGTAGTCCCATCAAGGGTTCAACAAGTCCTGAGAGAGTTGCAATAAGAAGGGATTTCCATCTTGTATATCCTTCAGCAACAAGGGGTAAAGCAACGGCAAGACCTTCTGGCATATTTTGAAGTCCTATAGCTGTTGCAATAATTATTCCTGCCTTTATATTCCCTGAACCAAAACCCAAACCTACAGAAAGACCTTCTGGAAAGTTGTGAAGGGTTATAGCAAAAACAAAGAGCCATATCTTTTTAAGTCTTGAGGAAGGACCTTCCCTTCCATATATAAAGTGCATGTGAGGAGTAATTTTATCAAGAAATGACATTAAGACTCCTCCTAAGACCATTCCGACAATGGTAACCAGTATTCCTCCTATATCAAGGGCAGGAAGAAGCAGACTGAAGAAAGTAGCTGCGAGCATTATTCCTGCTGCAAAACCAAGAAGAGCATCAGTAAGTTTTGGGTTGTTTTTCTTTAAAAATAATACAGGAATCGCTCCAATGCCTGTGGCGAGTCCAGAAAGAAATATACCTGTTAAACTTATATAAATGGTGTTCATAACTTTATTTTACACTAACTTTTTACAAACCAGCTGACTACAAAACCTGAAAGTATAGCAAATATGAGTATTAGAACATCAAACAGGAGAACAAACTTTAACCCCAGGAAGAGAATTGCAAAGGGGAGCCATTGCAATTTTATAGACCTGGCTCCAATAGTTGTTGCAATGACATTCACACCTGCACCTCTTTCTCTTAATTCTTTGAACAGAGGATAGAAGAGAAAACTGGGACCAACCATAAAAGTTCCAAAAATAGCTCCAATCATAACACCTTTAATGCCGGTTTCTCTACCCACCAGTTTGGATACTGTCTTCTTGTTTAAAAACTCTGAGATAAAACCCATAAGGAATGCCACAGAGATAATTATTGGGAGAAGATTTAAATAGGTTTTTAGTGCATAGCCTAAACCAAAAAGAGTCTTACTGGGATTCAGGATCATTAAGACAACGGCCACAATTAAAATTATTGTTTCCAAAGGATACTCATTAAGGAAACTTTTAATGTTTTTCATAGAACAACCCCTATTATTAAAGATATAACAATTATAGAAAAAACAGTGAAAATGTTTCTTACTACAGCAAATTTTACACCAAGATACTTAAACTCTAAGGAAACAGCTATTATTCCAAGCATAACCCACGAGGCAAGAAAGGATGAAACAAGGGAATAGCTTGCTCCATTTTCAAGTAGATACTTTCCAATAGGATAGCCTGAAGCAGGTGGTCCCATCATGACAGCGCCAACAAATCCAGAAAGTATGCCTTTAAAGCCCTGGAAATTCAACAGAAAGTTACCAACTGACTCCTTGGATAAAAACTCTTTTAAAATCCCTATTATTAAGAATATTGAAAAGAGCCTTATGGAATTTTTAATTAATGTCTTTATTCCCTTGTTTACGCTTCTTTTTAACTTCTTTTTATCCCTTAAAAGATATATAAAATACAGGAAGGCAACAAAAGCAAGAAATGAAATTCCAAATATTAAGGTACTCACATCTTCCTCCTTTTAGATTTTATGAAAAATTTTTCTATTATATTATATCTTGATTCTGTTAGAAACACACCCTTTCGTCACCTGAACCTCAAAATTACAAAATTAAATTCCATACAAATTTGACAAAAGTTCAATTTATGATATACTTCGCACACTAAAGTAAGAAAGGGAGTTTAATGGCAGTATCAATTTTAAAAAGAAAGAAACTTTATATCCCCGTCATGGTTAAATTCTGGATTTCCATTGCTATCTCATCCCTCTGGGTGATATTTTCAATTATAGTTGCTCGGCCATGGCTATACAATTTAAGTGAGTTCATAGGGTTTATTCCTGCCCTGCTTATCATAACATTTGTAGCTTTTGCTCCTGGATTCCTGGTTGCCTTTGTCTCAGTAAGTCTTCTTCTTGACAGACAACCAAAATTAAGAAATAAAAACCCGAACGATCCAATTACAATATTAATAGCTGCAAGAAATGAAGAGGAAAGAATAGAAGAGACTTTAAAATACATAAAGAAACAGAACTACAGAGGAAAAATAAATGTTATTCTTGTAGACAACAATTCAACAGATAAAACCATAGAAGTAGCCAGAATTGCAGCAAAAAACTTAAATCTTGACATTTCAATTCTTGAGGAGAAAAAGAAAGGGAAAAGTAATGCCCTGAACAAAGGATTAAAACACATAAAAACTCCTTTATTTATAACCCTTGATGCTGATACTTTATTACATGGTGACGCTATTAAAAATATAGTAACGAGAATAAAAAACTCAAGAGAAGACGTTTGTGCAGTTGCAGGTCATGTTCTTGTGAGAAACAGTAGAAAAAACCTTTTATCAAAACTTCAGGAATGGGACTATTTCTTAGGAATCACTTCAATTAAAAAGATTCAGGCTTTATATCAGGGAACACTTGTAGCTCAAGGAGCCTTCAGTCTCTACAAGACTGAAGTTGTAAGAGAAGTAGGTGGATGGCCAAATGCTATTGGTGAAGATATAGT
>QMOO01000138.1 GCA_003648245.1 Caldisericota bacterium | reverse complement strand
GATTTAAGAGGAAAGTTAGAATATAAAAAATAAAAGAGAGGCATTACCGCGGGACTAACCCCTTTGGATAGCCTCTCATCGTGATTCAACTTAAGTATATAACATAACCTTATGAATATCAAGAATTATGACAGGTTGGACAACAGAAAGTTAGATATATTTTTAGCAACAGTTAATCAAACGCTACCTTTTATAACTAAATTTACTATAAAAGTGATAAATGTAGGAGAATAATAAATATTATAGCTTTGCTGATGAAGATAGATTAAGATAAGGAGGATTTACAGATGAAGGAAAAGGATATTAATTTTGAAGAGAAGCTCTGGAAGGCAGCAGATAAACTAAGAAAAAAAGTTGAGGTTCATGAATATAAATATGTTGTTTTAGGACTAATTTTTCTAAGATACATCTCTTTTGCTTTTGAGGAGAGGAGGAGAGTATTGCGGGAGAGATTTTCTAATAAAGTTTGCGAAGATTACATCCCTTATGGAAAGATGAGAGAAGAGGCGTTAAAAGATAAAGATTACTATTTATCACAGGGTGTTCTCTATGTCCCCGAAGAAGCAAGATGGGACTATATAAACAAAAATGCTAATCAGCCAAACATAGGAGAGATTTTAGATAGTGCAGTTGATATTTTAGAAGAGAAGTATTCTCGACAATTAAAAGATGTAATACCCAAAATATACACAAAAATAAATCTTGACCACTTTGATTTAGCCTATCTTATAAATATCTTCACTGATATTGATTTTGGTGAGGATCATAAAAAGAAAGATATTTTTGGAAGAATCTATGAATATTTCTTAGGAAAATTTGCTGAAGCAGAAGGTAAAAAAGGAGGTGAATTTTATACTCCTCGTTCCCTTACAACTTTAATTGTTAAAATTTTGGATGTAAAGGGTGGAAGAATATTTGATCCTGCCTGTGGTTCTGGAGGATTTTTTGTTTCTGCTTTGAAAAAGATGGAAGAAGAGGGCTTAGATAAAAATGCCCTCTCAATATATGGTCAAGAATCAAAAGAAATGCCCTGGAAAATTTGCAAGATGAATCTTGCCTTAAGAGGAGCAGAAGGTGATATAAGAATAGGAGATTCTTATCATAATGATAAATTTCCTGATTTAAGGGCAGAATATGTAGTTTCCAATCCTCCTTTTAATGATAGTGCTTGGGGTGCTGAAAGAATAAGTTATGATGATCCTCGCTTTAAATATGGCATCCCTCCAGATGGAAACGGAAATTTTGCCTGGATACAACATTATATTTATCATTTAGCTCCCAATGGGAAAGCAGGTTTTGTTATGGCAAATGGTGCTTTGTCTGGTGGAGGCAGAGAAGGAGATATGAGAAAGAGAATAATAGAAGATGATTTAGTTTATGGAATTGTAGCCTGTCCTGCCAAACTTTTTTACAATGTAAGTTTGCCCGTCTCTTTATGGTTTTTAAGAGCAAAAGGCAGTAAGCCAGAGCATATGAAAGGTAAAGTTTTATTTATCTATGCTAAAAAACTATTCAAGCCTATATCAAGAAGACAGGTAGTTTTTACAGGCGAGCATATAACAAAGATTGTTAACAAATTCAAAAGCTTTGGGAAAGGAGAACCAGAAGAAAAAATAAATGAAATAGGATTTGCTAAGGTTGCAAGTATCGATGAGATAGCTAAAAATGGTTATGTATTGACTCCTGGTAGATACGTGGGAATAAAACTTGATGAAGACGATACACCTTTTGAGGAGAAAATGAAAACATATTCAGAAGAACTAAAGAGATTGCTAAAGGAGGAAGAAGAATTAAAAGAAAAAGTTAAAGAAGTTTTTAAAGCATTGGGGTTTGAAGTAGAATGATAGAAAAAGATAACTTAGATTACAAAGAAAATTTTGGAGATAGTGTTTTAAAAACTTTATGTGCATTTGCGAATACAAATGGAGGAGAAGTCATAGTAGGAGTATCTAAAAATGGTAAACCAAAAGGAGTCAAAATCGCGAATCAAGAATTAGAACAAATTACAGAAAAGATAATTGGAAAGTTAGGCATACACCCTGAGATTAAAATCGAAAAATATAAAGGTAAAGATATTTTAAAAATAAAAGTTAAAAAATCAAATGTGCCAATTTCTTTTAATGGAAGGTATTATGAAAGAGTGGGCAATACTACAAGAGAAATGAAGCCAGAAAAATTAAAAGAATTTTTCTTAAAAGGAGTGAATTGGGATTCAATGATAAATGAAAAAGCAAAATTTAAAGATATAGACAAAGAAGCTGTAAAGAATTTCTTAAAGATGGCAAAAAATAAAGGAAGGTTAACTATTTTCGATGAAGATACAGATGTAGAAACAATCTTTGAACATTTAAAACTTTCAATTGGTGGTAAACTCACTAATGCAGCAATAATCTTATTTGGCAAAGACCCTCAAAAATATTTTCTCAATGCTGTTTTAAGGATTGTAAGATTGAAAAACGAGATAACTATCGTTGGAGACAGGTTAATTGAAGGAAGTCTTTTTAAACAGGTCTTTGAAGGAGAAGAAGCTATCAAAAATTTCATAAATGTAAGATATGAAATAAAAGGACTTGTCAGAGAAGAAATCTGGGATTATCCAATAGAAGCAATAAGAGAAGCCCTCATTAACTCCCTTATTCACAGAGATTATTTTAGGTGGAATGTCCAAACCCAAATTAAAATCTTTGATGATTATATCTGGTTTTTTAATATTGGAGGTTTACCTGAAGGAATTACTTTAGAACAGTTAAGAAAAACCCATCCTTCAGTTCCCCGCAATCCTTTAATTGTTCACATTTTTTATCTTTCAGGTTTAATTGAGGAGGTTGGTTCAGGTATTGGAAGGATAATAAATAGCATGAAGAAAGCAAAACTTCCTGAACCAGAATTTAAAGAAGAGATGGGAGGATTTTCAGTTTATTTTAGGAAGGATATTTACACAGAGGAATATTTGAGAAAAATAGGCTTGAACGAGAGACAAATTAAGGCAGTGTTTTATGTGAAAGAAAAAGGGAGGATTACAAATAAAGAGTATCAGAAATTGACAGGAATCTCCCGGCAAATGGCTACGATAGATTTAAATCACCTTGTAGAAAGAGGAATATTTATAAAAACTGGAAAGGCAGGCGCAGGTGTTGCCTATCAATTGCCCAAATTGCCTAACAAATGACTAATAATTGACTAATGATAAGGATAGTAAGAATAGGGTGAAAAAATACAAGAAGCCAGAAATTAAAAATGAAGTTTAAATCAAAAATTGTATACTAGGAGGGTGTCATATGACTCAGAATGAAAATGACAAATATGAGTTTGAAAAGGAGTTCATTAAACAACTTTTCGATGATAAATTGGTCTTTATTCTTAATGGGAAAAATAAAATTGATGAGTGGAAATTACAATTTAAAGAATCAAACATAACAAAAGACAAGATTGAATCAGAAAGTTGGAATGAAGAAAAGGATGGACCAATCTTAAAGAGAGAAGTGGATAAAATTTATACTTATATTCAAGTTTTCTTTCAGGAACTTCTAAAAGTAAATAATTTTTCTTTTCCTGTAGGTGCCGGGTGTTCCATCCCTTTTGGTTCTAAAAG
>QMOO01000137.1 GCA_003648245.1 Caldisericota bacterium | reverse complement strand
TTTTTATGATGGTAATTTTATCAATTGGTGTGTCTTTTGATGGTTTTATATATAATTTTCCATTATCGAAATTAATAGCTTTTATTCTATATCTTTTCATTTTTACATTTATCTTTGAGATTTCAACGAGATTATTCATCTGTTCTGGCATAGGACCAAATCTGTCTATTACCTCCTCTACAACTCTTTCCACATCTTTTATACTGTAGGATTCATAGAACTTCCTGTATATATGTAGTCTCTCCGATTCATCCTCTATGTAAGTTTTCGGAATTATTGCTGGTAGCTTTAGATCAATTTCGGTAAAGAATTTTATCTTAAGAGGCTTTTTCTTTTTTATTTTCTCAATCTCTTCTGAAAGAAGCTCTGCATACATATCAAAACCTAATGCATTTATATGCCCACTCTGCTCCTTTCCAAGAATATTTCCTGCCCCCCTTATTTCTAAATCTCTCATCGCAATCTGGAAACCTGCACCAAGATGAGTTAATTCTTTTATTGCCTTTAGCCTTTCTCTTCCTTTCTCTGTTACCTTGTATGGAGTATAGAAGAAATGAGCGTATGCTTTCTTATCTCTTCTCCCTATTCTTCCTCTAAGCTGATAGAGTTGAGCAAGCCCAAAGTTCTGAGAGTCAACAACAATTAATGTATTAACATTTTCATTATCCAAGCCAGCTTCTATTATTGTGGTGGATAGGAGAATGTCATACTCTCTATTTATAAATTTCATCATTCCTTCCTCTATATCTTTGCTATCAAGGGCACCATGAAGAACAAGAATTTTAGCATTCGGAACAAGTGAGTTAAGGAATGCCTTTTCTTCCTCTATGGTAATGATTTTGTTGTGAACATAGTAAACCTGCCCACCTCTTGAGAGTTCAAACTCTATAGCCTCCTTTATTCTTTTTACATTAAAAGGCTCAACCGTTGTCTCTATAGGTTGTTTACCGGGTGGCGGGGTTTTTATCAATGAAACTTCTCTTATGCCAGATAGAATCATTTCCAGTGTCCTTGGTATTGGAGTTGCTGTTAAATAAATGACATCCACATCCGTTTTCATCTTTTTAATCTTCTCCTTATGTTCAACACCAAACAGATGCTCTTCATCTACTATAAGGAGACCCAGATCAAAGAATCTCACATCATTACTTAGCAGTCTGTGGGTACCAATTATTAGATCTATCTTTCCGTTTCTTAAATCTCTTAGTATACTTTTTTGCTTACTTTTGGGAATAAATCTTGAGATCATTTCTACTCTTATAGGAAGGCTTGCAAATCTTTCTTTTGCAACCTCAAAATGTTGCATGGAGAGAATTGTGGTTGGGGTAAGAAAGGCTACCTGTTTTCCATTTACAATAACCCTCAATGCTGCTCTTAAAGCCACTTCAGTTTTTCCATATCCTACATCTCCAGTTACCACTCTATCCATAAGTCTGGTGGATTCCAGGTCTTTTAAGACTTCATCTATGGCTCTTTTCTGATCAGGTGTTTCTTTAAAGGGAAATGAGAGAGCGAACTCTTTTTCCAGTTCATAAGCTGCTTTAAAAGGCCGTTTCTTTGAAATTTCTCTTTTAGCATAGAGAGCTACAAGTTCCCTTGCTATTCTTTCTGCATCCTTTTTCGCTCTTTTTACTGCTCTGTTCCACTCGTTTCCCCCAAGACGCGTAAGTTTTATACTACTTTCATCGCCAAGATACTTTTTACCTCTGTCTATCTTCTCAATGGGAACAAAGAGCTTATCACCCATTTCGTATTCGATGAGCATGAAATCTTTAATTCCTTCCTTTGTTTTTATTGTCGTTAAACCTTTAAATCTACCGATACCAAAATCTCTATGTACAACGAAATCACCTTTTTTTAACTCCGAATAAGAAGTTATCTCTTCAAGAAGGGAGAAAGATATGCTTCTAAAAGGAACAAAGGCTTTCTTTCTTTTCCTTCCAACAACAGCAATTTTCTTTTCTTTTAATAGGAAATTTTCTTTAATTAGTCCATTTATCTTTTCAACTTCTACATCCTCTTCTCCAACAAATATAATCCTGAAACCAGATGAGCGAAGATCTTCTATGACCTCTATTGTTTTTTGAAGACTGTAAAAACTTGGGACAGGAACGAAATCAAAGTTTATTTCCCCATCCATTTCCATTTTTATATCTATTTTTTTATCTACATTTAATGAAACATTCCAGGTAAGAAATACTGCGTCCCTAAATTCATCTTTAAGCCTATTTCCTTTTGAAAAGAGATATATTGAAGCTTTTGTTAAAACATTTATTGATCTTTGATTATATGGGTTAAATTCCCTTATATCCTCAATAACATCTCCATCGTATACTATTCTTACAGGCTTTAAAAAATCAAAAGGGAAGATATCTATAATTCCTCCTCTTACAGCAAACTCCCCCTTCTCTCTTACAAAATTAACTCTTTCATAATCATTCGATATGTGCTTAATTAATCTTGTGAAAGAAAATTCTTTTCCCTTTGCTAACTCTAATTTTTCTCTATAGATAGAGATTCTCTCGCTAGCTGCATCTTTTGAAGTAAAAGCAACAAAGCGATTAGATTCTAACATCTTCTTTATGGAGAGAATAAATCTTGATGTGGCTTCTCTATTATCTTTTAAGAGCTTGGGTATGAAAACTACATTTTTTGACTTTGCAAAATTTATATACTCTTCATATATTTCGTAAGCCTCATTTTCTTCTTCAGCAACAAAGATTATTTTATTAATTTTTTGGGAAAGAAAAAAAATTAAAAATGGCAAAACCCCTCTTGTTATGCCACCTATAGATTCATTTAAGGCTTTCTCCCCAAAGAGGAGATTAATAAATTCCTTTTTTGTTAGATTTTGAGATTGCTTTTTTCTCGCCATAGTTTATAAATGTCTTTAAAATTTCTTCCCCCAGATAGAAGGCTTTAGATATAAGTTTTTTATCTTTTAGAGGCACTCCTGATAAAACATAATTTACCATATCAAGTTCATCTAAAGGTCTTCCTATTCCAAACCTTAATCTAAAGAAGTCTTTTGAGTTTAAATGATGTATTATAGATTTAACACCTTTATGACCTCCATCACCTCTATCTTTTATAAACTGAACTCCTCCTGGTGGAAGGTCAACATCGTCATGGACTATCACAAGCTTCTCAAGAGGGAGGCTTAAATTACTCACAATCTCTTTTACAGCTTCTCCAGAGAGATTCATATATGTAAGAGGTTTTGCAAGTATTATTTTCTCCTCTTTATCATCAAAAGCAATATTTCCTTCGCCTATTTCACTTTTCCACTTTAACGTATCTACTTTTATTTTCCATTTTTTAGAAATAAAATTAATAAAATCGAAACCTAAATTGTGTCGTGTTTCAATGTAATCAATTCCAGGATTTCCAAGTCCTACTATGACATACAAACTATCCTTCCTTATTTTGTTAAAAAAATTTTTATTCTTCTTTCTTCTCCTCTTCCTTTACCTCTGTTTCCTTCCCTTCCTCTTCAGCGGGGGCTTCTTCCTCCTCTAACTCTTCCTCTGCAGGGGCTGCTTCCACAACTTTTTCTGGTTCAGATACTGTTACCACTGTTTCCTCTGGAGGAGTGATTACTTTT
>QMOO01000136.1 GCA_003648245.1 Caldisericota bacterium | reverse complement strand
TTTAATGTTGGTGATGAAATCCCGGAGGGAGCATGGCTCTCACAGGACATATTTGATAAAGACGAGAGACTCCTTTTTAAAGAGGGAGAATTTATAACTGTAGAGCTTGTTAAGAAGGTTAAGGAGAATGGAATAGCCGAATTTCCCATAAAGATTCCTGTGGAATCTGAGCTTATTCTCAAAGAGGGAGAAGAGATAGACGAAGAGGCAGTGGAGAAGATAAAGAAAGCAGGAATAAAGAGAGTAAAGATAAGATCAGTTTTCACATGTAAAGCACCAAATGGAGTTTGCGCAAAGTGTTATGGCAGAGATCTATCTACAGGGAAACTTGTAAATGTGGGAGAGTCAGTAGGAATTGTAGCTGCTCAATCCATAGGAGAGCCAGGAACCCAGTTAACTTTAAGAACCTTCCATACAGGAGGAGTTGCAGCAAAGGATATAACCACAGGTTTGCCAAGAGTTGAAGAGCTCTTTGAAGTGAGAAAACCAAAAGGTGGAGCCATAATATCAGAAGTTACAGGTTATGTAAGGATAAAAGATGAAGAGGATTCAAGAAAGATAATAGTTACTCCAAGATCAAAGACAAAGGCTCTTGAGCTTTACTCTACATTGATAGATGCCCTTGAGAAGCTTGTAAATATTAACGCAAAAACTACGATATACGATGCTGATCTTGACGAAGAAGTGATAGAGGCACTTAAGGAAGTAAAATTGGAAAAAGTTCAGGATATTTTATCCCTTGATAAAGAAACCATTGTCTTAAAATTAATGGGCAAAGAAACAACTTACTCTGTTGCATACGGTAAGAGTTTAAGAGTTAAAGATGGAGATTTTGTAATGGCAGGAGATAGATTGACTGAAGGACCTCTTGATCCACATAAGCTCTTCCAGGTAAAGGGAATTAGAGATACAGAGCAGTATCTACTTCAGGAAATTCAGAAGGTTTATAAGGGACAGGGCGTAAATATAAACGACAAGCACATAGAGATAATACTTAGAGAGTTAACGAGAAAAGCAGTGATAATTGAGCCAGGAGAAACGAAGTTCTATCCAGGTCAGGAAGTTGAAAGAACAGAGGTTGAAGAAGAGAACAGAGTTGTTAGAGCTGAAGGTAAGAAACCTGCAACTTATAAAGTGCTTCTATTGAGACTTACCAAGGCAGCACTTTCATCTGATTCATTCCTTTCTGCTTCATCGTTCCAGGAGACAACAAAGGTTCTTGCAGAGGCAGCCATTGCTGGAAAGACTGATACACTGGAAGGTCTTAAAGAGGCAGTAATTGTTGGAAGCTTAATCCCTGCAGGAACAGGCTTTTCAGATTATGACAATGTAAGGGTTAACGAGAAGAAAAAGAAGGAAGAAAAAGAGGAGATGGAGAGCGTGTAATACGCTCTCCTTTCTTTTATATGAAGGGAACAATCGTAAACATTATTACAGTTCTTGTGGGAGGCGGGTTCGGCCTGTTCATTGGTAATAAACTTCCAGACAGAATTAAAAAAATTGCCATGGAGGGAGTTGGTCTCTCATCACTTGCTCTTGGATTTATGCTTGCATTAAAAACTGACAACATAATTATTATGGTATTTTCTGTGATTCTTGGAGCAGTTGTGGGGGAAATTCTAAAGATAGAAGATTTTCTTGAAGGAGTGGGGGAGAAAATAAAAAGAAAGATAGGAAGTGAAGGTTCTTTTACAGAAGGTTTTATCACTGCATCGCTTATATTTTGTGTGGGATCAATGACCATTGTTGGAGCTATAAATGAAGGTCTCACTGGCGATGCTACACTTCTTTATACAAAATCCATCCTTGATGGGATAACTTCAATTGCCCTTTCCTCCACTCTTGGTATTGGTGTTCTTTTTTCCACAATTTTCATACTTATCTATCAGGGAGGATTAACAATTGGTGCATCTTTGGTGAAGACACTTCTAACTCCTCACACCGTGAATATGATTACAGGTGTTGGGGGTGTTTTAATAATTGGAATTGGGTTAAACATACTGAGGCTTAAGAAGCTGAAGCTATCAAATTTTTTACCTGCCCTCGTTTTTGCCTTCATCCTCTCAATATTTTTTAAGTAATTCTCTAGATTCTTTTATTGGTAATAGGCGATAGATCAAAATCTCTCTTTTACTCCTTATGCTATCTAGTCTTTAGTAACAAATTTAATCTGTAGGTGTATAATAAGGAATGGAGTTTTTAAATACTCTATTTAGAAAAGGAGGCAAAAAAGATGAACGGCTTTGAGGAGTATAGACCTTACAAAAGACCAAGTATAGTTTTATGGATTATCATATTTCTAATTGGCGCTTTAGTCGGTGGTGGCGTAGGCTCTTTTATTACAATGAAATATTTTCCACAGGTGACAGGGAGCTCAAACAATCAGGGTTCTACCACAACACAGGTTATAGATATGACAAAGGTTATCAAGCTGGAGGAATCCCAGATAATTGATGTGGCACAGAAGGCAAGTCCCGCGGTTGTAAGAATATCCACTAAACAGCTGGTATCAGATTTCTTTTTCACATATGAGGCTCCAGCGCTTGGTTCTGGATTTATAATCTCCAGGGATGGAGATATAGTTACAAACTATCATGTTGTGGAAAATGCAAAAGATATAACTGTAACTTTATCAGATGGTAGAGAATTTACAGGCTTTGTCGTTGGGACAGATCCATCTTCAGATGTGGCTCTTCTCAAGATAAAAGCAAAGGATTTACCATATCTTACCTTTGCCGATTCATCAAAACTCAAGGTCGGTCAAATGGTGGTTGCCATTGGAAATCCATATGGTCTTGATCATACAGTGACATCAGGTGTAGTTTCTGCTCTTGAGAGAACCCTATCTTTTGAAGATGGAAGAACTCTTGTTGGAGTTATACAGACTGACGCAGCAATAAATCCTGGTAATAGTGGTGGACCACTCCTTAATATGGCAGGAGAAGTTATAGGAATGAATACTGCCATAAAGAGTGGTGCTCAGGGTATAGGATTTGCTGTCTCCTCCAACACAGTTGTAAAGGTTGTTTCTGATTTAAACAAGTATGGTAAGGTTGTCTGGCCTTTCCTTGGTATTGGTGGTGTTTCAATAAACGAAGACATTGCCAAAAGGGAGAAGCTTCCTGTGAGTAAAGGAGTCCTTGTTTTAAAAGTTTATCCAAACACTGCAGCAGCTGAAGCAGGTTTAAAGGAGTTTGATATAATAACAAAATTTGATGGTAAGGAAGTCACAACGGTTCAGGAACTTACCAAATACATAAGAGAACATAAGGTTGGCGATACAGTTAAAATTGAGATAATCAGAGAGAAGAAGCACATAACATTAGATGTCACTCTCAAAGAAAGACCAGAGAGTATTGGAAAGATAGATCAAAGATATTTAATTTAAGTTATACACCCTCTTCAGTAGGAAAAATTCCAACTATAAGAGATTTATTTATAAGGCCGAAGTCAGCTTTCGCCACCTTCTCGGTCTGCATTGTGCTTTTAATCTCCACATCAGTAACAGGGATAAAGTTGACATCCTTAAGAAATCTGTTTATTGCATCTGAAAATCTCATGTTTTGAGGAACTGCTACCTTTCCTTTTACCACATAGTTCTGAAT
>QMOO01000135.1 GCA_003648245.1 Caldisericota bacterium | reverse complement strand
TGTACATACAACTTTCTCAGGGGATAGCGAGCTTCCCCCAGAATCTCTTATCTCTTATGCAAAAAGATTTAATGTTGATTTTGTAATAATAACTGATCATAATTCAATAGAGGCAAAATACTTTGAGGGATTTCATGATGGTATTCTATTCCTTGTTGGCGAGGAGATAACTCCAGAGGAAGGAAATCATCTTCTTGCCTTTGATATTAACAAATTTATACCCCCCGCAAGAAATCCTCAGAAAATGATAGATGAAGTAAACAAACAAGGAGGATTATCCTTTATCGAACATCCATTTTTTAATGGAAATAAGTACATCAAACATAGAGTAAAGATGAAGTGGCTTGATTGGAACGTAAAGGACTTCACCGGAATGTCAATTTTCAATTACACATGTGATGGTGGCGAAAGGATGACCCCTCTACTTATGGTTATTTTTTATTTCTTTCCCGGGCTTGACAGAGATAGACCCAATGAAGACACTATCAGGAAATGGGATGAGTTGACGCTTAAAAGAAAAACTGTAGGCATAGGTACAGTGGACGCACATTTTGTTTATTTCAGATTTGGAAAGAAAAAAATAGAGACATTTCCATTTATATACTACTTTAATTCAATAAGAACCCATGTTCTGTGTGAAGATAAAATATCTCCTCAATGTATATACGAAGCCATGAGAAAGGGGCATGTTTATGTATCTCACAACTATTTAGGATTGGGAAAGGGATTCATATTCTGGGCAGAAGTAGAAGATAAAAATTATATAATGGGAGATGAACTGGAATTTAGAGAGGGGATTAAACTATTTGCAAAAACACCTCTCAAGGCAAAAATTAGAATTATAAAGGATGGGAAGAAGATAAAGGAAGTTTTCGGAAGAGAAATCTCTTATAAAGTTATAGAACCTGGGGTCTATAGGATTGAAACAGATAGATTTCACAGACTCCATTTTAACCCATGGATATACTCAAATCCCATCTATATAAGATAATGTTATAATTATCTTATGGCAAAGATAGAATGGGTAAAGGTTGAAGATTCTGAAGGGCTTATTCTTGCTCATGATTTGACAGGTATTGTTCCTTTCAAATCAAAGGGAGCTATTCTAAGAAAGGGACATAGAATTAAAAAGGAAGACATACCTCTTTTACTAAAAATAGGAAAAGAAAAGGTTATGATCCTATCCCTTGATGAAGATGAAACTCATGAGGATGATGCAGCCTCATTCATTGCAGAGAGATCAACTGGAGAAAACATTGAATTAAAAAAACCTGGAGAAGCATGGATTGAGGGATACTCAAAGATAGATGGACTGTTTAAGGTTAAAGTCAAATTATTGAAACAGGGACTCACAATAGAAGAAATTGTTATAGCAACAATTCCATCAAACACACCAGTAAAGAAAGGGATGAGGCTTACAAAGATAAAGATTGCCCCTCTGTTTATAAAAGAAGAAAAACTCAAAAGGTTTGAGGATCTAATCCTTGGTGGTCCAATAATGGATATCATTCCATATAAGATTAAAACTGCTGGTGTTGTCACTGTAGGTAATGAGATAGTTTCAGGAAGAGTAAAGGATGCCTTTGGCCCACTAATTAGAGAGAAATTGGAAAATTATGGAGTTTGCATGTGTGAGCAACTTATTGTTAAAGATGAAGTTGGTGAGATAGAGGATGCAATCCTTGAAGAAATTTCTCTTGGTAGAGAACTTATCATTGTAACTGGTGGTATGTCACCAGATGATTTTACGGTAAGGGCAATATCAGATGTTGGAAAGATAGCTGTTAGAGGTGTTCCAATGTCTCCAGCAGCAATGCTTACCATTGCGTATAGAAATGATGTTCCAATAATTGGAATACCAGGAGGTGCTTTAACCAATAGAATAACCTCTTTTGATGTATTCTTGCCAAGGATTCTTACTGGAGAGAGAATAACAAGGGAGAAGGTAATAGAACTTGCAAATGGCGGGTTGTGTATGAATTGTGAGAATTGTGATTTTCCATTTTGTAGTTTTGGTAAAGGTGGTGAATTATGAAATTGGCAGGAGTTGTAATAGCAGCAGGTGAAGGAAGAAGGATGGGGAGACTTAAGCAGCTCCTTCCATGGAAAAACTCCACAGTTCTTGGAACAATAATTGATACATTAAAGGAAACATCTCTTGAAAAAATTTATATAGTTCTTGGTCACAGGAGCGAAGAAGTACTTGAGGGAATTAGAAAACACCTTTCAGAGAAAACTAAGATAGTTATAAACAATAGATACAAGGAGGGAATGCTTTCTTCAATTCAGGAAGCCCTTAAAAAAATCCCGGATGATTTCTCCGGTTTCCTTCTATTTCTTGGAGATCAGCCCTTTGTAAAGAAAGAGACTGTGGAGAAGGTGATTGAAAGAGCGAAGATGGGAGACTATCCAATAATTGTTGCCTCTTATCATGGTGAGAGAGGACATCCAACCTTTGTGAGCCTCTCTCTTAAAGAAAAAATTCTTTCCCTCTCTCCAAGAAAAGAGGGATTGAGGAAAATAATCTATGATGAAAGAAATAAAAACATGGTCCTTGACCTTGAAACAGAAGATGCAGACGTTGTAAGAGATATGGATACATATGATGATTATTTAAGGGAAAAGGAGAGACACAATGCATGATAAGGAAATATTTGAAAAGGCAAATGAACTCCTCAAAAGAGGAGAAGTTTTTTCCATTGTAACAATAATTGAAGCAGAGGGTTCTGCTCCGGGAAAACCAGGATTTAAAATGCTTGTTACAAGGGACGGCGAATCCATTGGAACTGTTGGGGGAGGTAGCTTAGAAAATATTTTAATTAAAAAAGCATTAAAGGCAATTGAGTCTCAAAAAACACTTGTATATAAAACTCAATTAAAAGATATAGGAATGACATGTGGGGGAAGTGTAGTAGCATTTGTCGATGTTATAGGTGTTATGGACAGAGTAATAATATTCGGCGGTGGTCATGTGGGACTTGCCATATATAATGTGCTATCCTTACTGCCTTTTAATATTATGGTTGTTGAAGATAGAGAGGAATTTGCAACAAAGGAGAGATTTCCAAAAGCAGAAGTTATAAAAGAAGATCCGATACATTTTGCATCCTCCTTTGAAATTAAAGGAAGAGATTTTGTAATTTTAGTTACAAGATCTCATGAAATGGATTACAAAATTTTGAAAGAGATACTCAAAAGAGATAAAATACCATATTTTATTGGGATGCTTGCAAGCAGAGGAAAAACTGAAAAAATAAAGGAATGGCTTAGAAAAGATGGAATTTTAGAAGAAAGAATCAATGCTATTCATGCACCCTTAGGAGTTCCAATAAAGGCAAAAACACCAGAAGAGATAGCTATAAGCGTTGTGGGTGAAATCATAAAAGAAAAGGAGAAATAAATGCTCTTTGTTGTTCTTATAATCTCCTTTGTACTTCTTATACTGCTTTATGTGCTTTACTTAAAATATGGAGTAGAGTACAGAGTTAAGGTATCCGAGAAAGAGATAACGCATCCTCCATCAAATTTGCCACCTTCTATTGTGGGAATGCTTATGAGTTTTGGAAGCTTTCAGGATGATTTTCTCACAGCAACAATTATTGATTTAATAAATAGAGGGTATATA
>QMOO01000134.1 GCA_003648245.1 Caldisericota bacterium | reverse complement strand
CTTCATACTTTACCAGGAAATTTCTAAAAAATCCTCCACCGATAAGAATTCTATCGATTTCCTTTTCCTTTAAATTTCTAAATTCTTTTTGTTTATCAGGGGGGAGGGCCCATTCCTCCATTTCTTCATATGATGTAGGAGGTATATAAATACGCTTCCTCGGAGGGTGGAAGGAAATAACTTCCGAAAGAAACACCGTCTCAACAGCTTCTTCTCTACTTAATGCATCAAAAAATCTATGAAGCCAGCCATTATTATAAACATGCTCATATGTGCCAGGCCATAGACCAAATTTCTCTCCATCATCACCATAAACAAGGATTTCATCCTCATCATAAGAAGCCTTTAAAAAAGAAATCACTTCTTCCACTGTATGGTAGGGAATCATATACCTTAAAGTCTTTAGAATTGGGAATATATTCAAAGTATATCCCTCTTCTTCTGTTATATAATAATGAAGCAACTCCTCTCCCTTTATCCCGATTTTTCTAAACCCATTATCATCAATGAGGGTATAATTTAATCCTGCCTTCCTGATGCTTTTTGCAAGATGGGGTTCCCACACCCTTTCTGTAAGCCAGAGGCCCTTGGGATTATAGTTAAACTTATTCAAAAGATACTCGTTCATCATCTCTATTTCAAAGATTCTATCCTCCTCAGGAAGCAGGAACAAAAGAGGTTCGTAAAAACCTCCGCTTATGAGCTCAATTTGCCCTCTATTTACAAGTTCCTCTACCAAATCAAAGTATCTGTTGATTTTCTTTTTCTCCATAAATTCAAAAAGGCACCCTGATGTATGTAATCCAATTTTTATCTTTGGAAATTTAATTAGAGTTTCAAGAAACGGAATGTAAGCTTTTTGAATTGCATCTATAAAAACTTCGTCAAAATTTCCAATAGGTTGATGATTGTGAATAACTATAGCAAACTTTCTCATAACTATACCTCCCAGTTCTTACACTCGTAATAATCATCAGGTAGAGTAAACATCAGTCTTCCTCTCTGAGGAAGTCTTGCAAGCGCCTTGTCTTCTACATAGAATAAAACCATAAATGAAACCTTTTCACCTCTTACAAAACCCAGATCAAGGAAAGGTATTTTAACCTCAAGGACTTTATCAAGTTCCCAGACAACTGGAATCTCTGACTCAAGTTTCAGATTACCATCCTCTTTAGAGAAAACAATCTTTCTCTTTTTTCCGTGTTCTCCTCTCAAATTTATTTCAAGAGAAAAGTTTTTAAAAGAAAGACCTGTCTTAGAAAACTTCACAAGAAAGTAGATATTTTCCATATCAAAACCAAACTTTATTAACTCTATTATTGGCTCAGAAATAACCATCGCTCCATCAGATGTTTCACCTTTCCATAAACCTCCATTGACCCATTCAAAGAAATCTGTGTCCTTACCATCTATTAAAGGTTTTATTAACCACTTTGGCTCTATTTGAATAAGCATCTCTTCCCCCCTGAGAATAGAATTAAAGAGAAAATCAGGTGGTTTTTTACTGTTAATCTCATACACACTCATAAGGTGTCTTCTATAAAGATGGTCAAATTCAAAGTGAGTTGCTTTCTGATGTTCATTGCCATACCACCAATTCCAATCTGATCCTTCTGCCGCAAACATAGCCTTTTTGGCTTTTTTCTTCTCCTCCTGTGTAAATTCTTCAAAATCATCTCTAACATGTTTTAGATATTTCCACGAAATGTTATCTTCTTCCTCTCCTATCCATACTCTAAAATTCCCTTCTATCCACGAGCCGGTGGCAATGGTTTCCAGTTCTTCTGATTTCACCTTAGACACTGCCTCTAAAACTGTAGTCAATTCTATTCCTTCTTCTTTTTTTAAATTTCTATATATGTTTGATAGGAAATCAATCCCGGAACCCGGGTAAAATTCCCACGCATTTTCTCCATCAAGAATTATAAAAAGTGTTCCATCTTCACTTAAATTGTCTCTTATATACCTTACCCTTGACATGAAATCATTAACTGCTTCCTCTGTTTTCATACTGGAGTATGTAAAACCTATCAGATCAGAAAGTACATGGTCTCTAAAAATAACATTTACTTTTCCCAATCTATAGGGCTTATAAAGGTCTCTTCTTTTAGTTATCTTTTTGCTTTTGTATAGAATTATTTCATCAGTGGCAAACCATCTAAACCCTTGCTTTGTTATCAAGGGTACTATTTCACAAGAAACAGCTCCCTCAGAGGGCCAGAGTCCAGAGACTTCAGTCTCAAAAGTCCTTTCAATAAATTCCTTTCCTTCCTTGAGTTGAAGATTTAAATCTTCAGGTCTTGAAAAGGGCGGAGAGGGAAGTGGTGTGTTCTGGCATCTCTTTGCTATATCTGTGTTTATAATGAGAGGCATTATCGGGTGTGAATATGGACTTGTAGAAATCTCCACCTTTCCATTCCTATAAAGCTCCTTAAACATCGGTATAGACTCTTTTATTAAAGATTCCTGTTTTTTGAGTAAACTTAATTTTTCTTTCTCTGCAAATTTCTCTCCCTTATCTTTCAATCTTTTAAGTTCCTCATCCTCTCTCAAGGAAATCTCAGATATCCATGAGAGGTTAAATAGAACCTGTAAGTCGAGAAAATCTTGATCACTAAAGGATTTAATCGCTTCATAGTTCTTTTCTTTGTCAAAGGAGTAGCCTCTCTTAAAAAACAACTCACTATACCTTGGATTTTTCTTTATCACTTTATCTAAATTAACATTAAAGAAGTTTTTCAGTATAAAGATCTTCTCTTCTTCATTTAGAGAGGTTGGGGATTTTAAACTTAGATTTACAAATGGATCATCTGCATCTTTATTTATATAATCAACCATTTGCTCCACAAGACAGGGAGTAAAATTAAAAGTTACCCTCACATCTTCCCTGTCTACAAGTTTACCCATCATGTGATAATTCTTTATAAGATGCAACCTGACCCAGGGAAGCAAGTATGTATCTTTTGAAAAATCCTTATAAAAAGGCTGATGGAAGTGCCAGAGAAAGGAGATATAAAGTTTACTCACCCATTACCTCAACTCTTCTTCTTATATGAGATATTTCATTTCCTTCCTTATCCATAAGTTTAAAGATAAGTTCGTGTTCCCCTTCCTCTTCAAAAGTAACAGAAAACACCGGGTGTTCCTTTGGAAGAGTTGCTTTTTCTTCTCCATCCACAAATATTTTTACCATCTCCCCTGCTTCATTTTTAAACTTTATATTTACCACTACTCTTGTCCCAATCTTTACTTTTCCAGAAGGGAATATAAGAACATCAAAATCACATGAATAAGTATCATCATATTCAGTAGGTTCCTCTCCCTTTACAAACTTTCTCATCTCTATCCTATCCTTTGGCGTACACTCTGTCGCAAGAAGCCCTGAATCTATACATACAGGAAGCTCTACATACTCACTTCTATGGATTGGACATTCAATCTTTGGTTCAAAACCTCTTATAAAAATCTCTCTCTTAATCTCTGGACAGTATGGGGAAGGAAGAAGCCCGCTTTCAGGACACACATCGGCATAAACTATCCCCTCCGGTCTCTCCCAATCAGTGGGTTCCTTTATCTTTAAGAGTTCTTCAAATACACTCTTCCATACTCTTCCTGCAAATCTTGCACCCCAGTTCTTAACACCTTCAAGTCCAAT
>QMOO01000133.1 GCA_003648245.1 Caldisericota bacterium | reverse complement strand
TACATTTTTCAAAAATATGGGATTTCATTACCTCCAAAGGAAGAACTTTCTAAAATTCTTGGTAAACTATTTTTATCTGACGATAAAAAAATATTACCTTTACCTCATCCTGCAAATCTTCTTTATAACCCTTCTTTTAAACAGAACTTAATAAGACATTACAGTAAATTGAATATTTTAAGCAGAGATTGTAAGTGGTATCCCGTCTGTCCGATGAAGAGATTTTATGAAAAAGGATTGCTGGATAAAAAATGGATAGAATTGTATTGCAAGGGCGATTGGGAAAGTTGTATTCGTTATCAAATGGAAGAAAAAGGGCAGTTTCATCCTGATTGGATGCTTCCTGATGGAAGTTTAAATGAAAAATTAAAGGAGGTGTAAAAATGAAAATTACTATTATTTATGATAATACTTCTTCAAGGCCTGATTTAAAAGCAGATTGGGGATTTTCAGCACTTGTAGAAGTTAAAGGAAAAAAAATCCTTTTTGATACTGGAACAAATGGAAAGATTTTACTTTCAAATATGGGAAAACTTGAAATAAATCCAGAAGAAATTGAGGATATTTTTATTTCTCATCTTCACTGGGACCACACAGGAGGACTATCATCTTTTCTTAAATTGAATAATAATGTAAAATGCTGGGTTCCTTCATATTTTTCTGAAGCAGAAAGTGCAAAAGAAGTTGTTGAAGTTAAAAAACCTGCAAAACTTTATGAAGGAATTTACTCAACAGGAGAACTTGAAGAAATAGAACAATCTCTATGTATTGAAACAGAAAAAGGTATTGTAGTAATAGCGGGATGTTCTCATCCAGAAATGGAACATATTTTACAGGTTGCATCTGGATTTGGTGAAGTTTATGGGATTATAGGTGGATTGCATGGAACAAAGCCAGAATCTTTAAAAAATTTAAAACTAATCTGTGCTACTCATTGCACCCAGTATAAATCAGAAATAAAATCCCTTTATCCTGAAGAATACATTGAAGGAGGAGCAGGCAAAATAATTGAAATTTAATGAGACCTGTTCGCAGTGGTTTTCTGAAGAAGTGAAGAAGTGAAGAAGTGAAGAAGTTGACAGATTAATAAAGGGAAATTACAATAAGAAACAATTTCTTATTCAGAAAATTTGCACAGGGTTTACTGAGGTGTAACGCTTAAAACTTAAGGAAAAGAGGGGGTTTTATGAGCAAGATAAAATTTTCTGGACATACAATGGGAACTCCACAATGTAATATCTACGAGGCTATGAAAGTTATTAAAGATATTGGCTACGATGGAATAGAGGTGCGTGTTGCTCCTGATGGTCAAATCAACAGTGAAAAGATTTCAAATTCTGAGAGTAAAGATATTTATAAAAGCGCCAGAAAAATTGGAATAGAATTTTCCTGTTTGAGTTCTTACTATAAGGATTTTATAAACAAAGAGGCAAGAACACATACAATTCTTAACCTAAAACGAGTAGTTGAAATTGCAGATATTCTGAAATGCCCTAATATAAGGGTCTATGGAGGAATAGATCCTTCTCCTCCTGGAGTATGGTTTGTTGAAAACTGGGAAAAAACAGTATCTGGAATAAGAGAGGTTGCAAAATACGCAGCTACTTTTGGTATAAAAGTGTGTATAGAAACTCATATTGGCTCTTTAACTATGAGTGTAAGGGACACTATCCGTTTGATTGATGATATAGGGATGAATAATGTTGGTATGTTATTTGATTATGCATGGGTTGAATTGGCTGGTATAGAAAAAGGAAAGGAGGCTGTTAGAAAAGCATCAAAATATATATATCACTGTCATATAAAAGATTGGAAAATTTTTTCTAAAAAACCATTACAAAAAAAGGCTTGTCTTATGGGAGAAGGTGATATTCAGTGGAAAGAGGTTATAAAAGAGTTAAAGAATATTGGTTACATAGGTTATATTTCTGACGAATATGAAAAATTTTGGTCTCCTCATGAACTTCCTGATGCAAAAGAAGGGATGAAACATAATTTAAAATGGGTTAAAAATATTTTAAGGGAGTAGCAAATGATAGAAGTAGCTGTTGTTGGATGTGGAACTATAGGTCGTGCTCATGCATTAGCATGGAGTGAAATTAAAGAGGTGAAACTTGGCTATCTTATTGATCTAAATATTAATAGAGCTAAAAAACTATCTTCAGAGGGTAATGCAATTGCTTTATCTGATATTTCTGATATTCCGAACTCAACTAAAATTGTTTCTGTAGCAACTCCCCCTTCCTCTCATTTTTCCATTGTAAAAAAACTTCTTTCTATGAATAAACATGTATTCTGTGAAAAACCTCTTACAACTACCTATAAAGAGGGCAGGATATTAGAAAAAATAGCATTACAAAAGGGATTAAAACTGGGAGTTGGCTTTAAAATGCGATATGAGCCTATATTTATAAAGGCAAAACAACTTATTGGAAAACTTGGAAGAATTTACCAGGTCCAAACCCATAAAATCCAATCAATTCCTAATAAACCATGGATTTCTGAAACCGGGGCAATGTTAGAATTATCAGTACATGACTTTGACTTGGTACATTTTATTCTAAATGTAAAACCCAGAAAAATAAAATCTGTTTTATTCTCAAAAAGACTGGGGTGGGAAAAACCTGATGGCTTTCAGATTGAGATTCTCTATGAGAAGGGAATTATGGGTAGTTTATGTGGATTATACACAGAGAATATAACATGGACAGGAAGAGATTTTTCTATGTGGATTGCAGGAGAAAATGGCTATTTACAGGTTGATAGGTTTGATAGAATAGTACTTCACACCCAAAAAATAGAAGAATTCAAATTTGATATTAATCATAGTCCTAATACTTTTATTTTGGAACTGAAAGAATTTTTAGATTGTGTTATCCATAATAAAAAAGAACCAATTACACCAGAAGACGCTAATCTAACTACATGGATTGTATGTGAAAGTGAAAGAATGGCAGATGATAGAAACATTATTTACTAATATTTTCAAAGAGGGGAAATTTGATTAAAATGATGTGAATGCATCCCTCCTTAAAACCAGAACCAGGTCCTCCGAAGGGGTAAAAGTCCATCTCTTTTTCACAGCAATTGCCCGGTATACCTCTTTTCTTTCTTCTTCTGTTAAGCTAGGTGCGTCAAAAACAATATCATTGAGAATAAAGTACCTGTTCTAACTGCGGGGGTTAGGAAAAATTGGCAGAGAAAGTGTTGCCTATGTACTCATCCTGTACATTACCCGGGGAAAGACCAGAGAAGAGGCATTAAAAAATATTCAGGAAGCAATTGAACTTTATATTGAAAGTTTAAAAGCACACAATGAGCCAATCTCTTAAATTTTTCTATAATCCCAGCCTTCTTTTTTAAATATCTCTTTAATATTCTTCTCAAGTTCTGGTATTTTTCTCTGAGAAATTTACATTCTTCCAGAATATGCAACAAATATGGTTTTGCCTCTTTTTCAAACATCCCTCTTTAAAACCAGAACCATGTCCTCCAAAGGGGTAAAAGTCCTTCTCTTTTTCAGAAGAATAAAATTTAACCTTGAAAAATCTGATCCCCCTTACCCCAGTCAATTATATATTTAAAAATTCTAAATTAGGAAGGATAAAAACACAGGATAAATATCAAAAATTTGAATATCACACCACATTTTTAAATGAAGTCAAATCTATCAC
>QMOO01000132.1 GCA_003648245.1 Caldisericota bacterium | reverse complement strand
GATGAAATCCCCATTGAGGAGAGAAATCCTAAAGAGGTAACACACATAAAAGACATTCAAATTGCAGTTGATGGAACCAGGGTATTCAATCCAGCTTTTGATGTGACGCCTCACAAGAATATAACAGCGATAATAACGGAAAAAGGTGTTGTGTATCCACCTTTTGAAGAAACTTTACTAAAACTCTCTAAACCTTGAGTCAATAATTATAGTGACAGGACCCTCGTTTATTAACCTTACCTCCATAAGGGCGGCAAACTTCCCGGTTTTTACTGGTATCCCCTGCTCCCTTACCTTCTCTACAAACTGAAGATACATCTTCTCTGCCCTATCTGGTCTCTCAGCTCTCGTAAAATCAGGTCTTAATCCCCTCTTCACATTTCCAAGAAGTGTAAATTGAGATACAACAAGCATCTCTCCACCTATATCCTTTAAGGATAAATTCATTTTTCCATTTTCATCCTCAAACACCCTTAAATTTGGTATTTTTTTCAATAAAAATTCCATATCTTTTTCTGTATCCTTCTCTTCCACGGCAAGAAGAACAAGGAAACCTCTTCCAATATTTGAATAGACCTTACCATCTATGACAACACTTGCTTCCTTTACTCTCTGGATAACTCCTCTCATTTATAGGTCCTCTTCACTTCAACAACCTGCGGTATAATGGTAAGATCATTCACAAGCTGGCTAAATGCCCTATCCCCGGGAACCTGAAGGGTTAGGTGAATTGTTGTAAGCCTCTCCTTTCCCTTTGGTGGCGGAGCGTGAATTGACTCAATATTTATCCCATACTTGGCTATTATTGAGGTTATCTTGTTAAGTAGTCCTGGTGTATCCTTTACAACAACATCCACTTTTACTGGATAAAAGACCTTCCCTCCTTCAGTCCATTCAACCTTAACCAGTTTGTTCCTTGCTTCAGGATTATCTGCAAGGAGTCTCAAGAGATTCTTACAATCTCTCCTGTGTATAACAATTCCCCTCCCTTTTGTTATATAACCGATGATTTCGTCTCCTGGAATTGGAGTGCAACACTTTGCAAGATTTATAAGTAGATTTCCCTTAACTCCTGAAACTACAATTCCAAGTTTATTTCCCCTCCTTATTTTTCTCTCAAAGATTATGCCCTTCTCTTCCTCTTTTACCTCTTCTTTCTCTTCTTCTTCCTCTATCTCTACTCTTTCTTTCCTTCTAAAGAATTGCCTTATCTTCTCTCTTGTTGAAGGGCTTTTAACAAATTTGAGCCAGTCGCGGGATGGTCCTGGAGATGTCTTTGAAACAAGAATTTCCACCCTCTCACCTGTCTGGAGTTTGTAGTCAAGAGGAACAATTCTGCCATTCACCTTTGCGCCGATGCACTTATGTCCTATCTCTGTGTGAATCTTATAGGCAAAATCTACAGGAGTTGCGCCTTTTGGAAGGTTTATTATCTCTCCCTTTGGAGTAAAAACAAAAATTTCATCAGAGAAAAGGTCTTCCTTTACTCTATTTATAAATTCCTTTGCAGATGGAATGGTTCTCTGCCACTCAGATATCTGTCTTATCCAGTTCATCTTGTTCAAAAGGGTCTCCTCTAATTTCTTCCCCTTCTCCTTATAAGCCCAGTGAGCAGCAACTCCCATTTCACATCTTACATGCATCTCCTCGGTTCTTATCTGAACCTCAAAGGGTTCTCCTCTATCTCCTATAACTGTTGTGTGAAGGGATTGATAACCGTTTGGTTTTGGAATGGCTATGTAATCTTTAACCCTTCCTGGAACAGGTTTCCACAGAGTATGGATGTATCCAAGAGCTTTATAACAATCTGTAACTGTTGGAACAATAACCCTTAAGGCTGTCAAATCGAATATCTCTTCAAAGGTCTTATTGTCATACTTCATCTTTCTATATATTGAGTAAAGGTTCTTTGCTCTTCCTTCAACTCTACAGATAATTCCTTTATCCTTTAAGAAGTTCTCTATCTTTTCCTTTATTCTCTCTATCTCCTCTTCCCTTTCCTCCCTCTTTCTTGAAACTTTTACTTTAAGATCCTGATATATTTCAGGTTCAAGATACTTAAGACACAGATCTTCAAGCTCCCACTTTAAGGAGTATATTCCCAATCTATGGGCAAGGGGAACATAAATTTCCAGCGTCTCTCTGGCAATCCTTTTTCTCTTTTCAGGAGGAAGAAAGTTAAGAGTCCTCATGTTGTGTAATCTATCGGCAAGTTTTATGAAAACCACTCTGAAGTCTGTTGCCATAGCAATGAGAACCTTCCTTAAAGACTCAAGTTTTCTTTCCTCAAGGGACAGGAATTTTATCTGAGAAATTTTGGTAACTCCGTCAACAAGACCTGCTATTTCTTTACCAAACTTCTCTTTGAGAGTATCAATACTGACTCCTGTATCCTCCACAACATCGTGGAGTATTCCTGCTGCAAGGGTTGGAACATCAAGATTAAAGGAAAGAAGGATTAAGGCAACATTTAGTGGATGGAGTATGTATGGTTCCCCTGACTTTCTTGTCTGCCCTTCATGATACTTTTTTGCAAAAAGATATGCCTTTTCAAGGAAGTTTATATCCTTTTCAATTATCTTTCCTTTTGCTTTCTCTTTGAATTTCTCCCATAATAAAAGATCCTGGGAAAAATCCACCTCTTTTGCTTCGCCTTTGTCCATAAAACTCCTCTTTAAACCCTCTGTTAAATAGAAATTAACACAAAGAATACCCCTTTGTCAAATTAAAAAAGTGCACCGATTCGGTGCACTTAAAATCAAGAATTTTCTAAATTGATTTTTCTTTATAGTTTCATAAGGGAGAACACATTGTAGTCTTTGAGCTTCTCCCTCCCATTAAGTCCTTCTAATTCAATAAGAAAGGAAATACCCACAACATTTCCACCGAGTTTTTCTACAAGGTCTACTGTGGCTTTGGCAGTACCACCTGTTGCAAGAACATCATCTACTATGAGCACTCTTTCTCCCTTCTTTATAGCATCCTCGTGTATTTCAAGAATAGCCATTCCATATTCAAGTTCATACTCCTTCCTAACTGTCTTCCATGGAAGTTTTCCCGGTTTCCTAACTGGAACGAAACCAGCACCAAGTCTGTATGCTATGGTGGATGCAAGAATAAAACCTCTTGCTTCAATGCCTACAACTACATCAATCCCTTCATCTTTGTGCTTCTCATAAATGCTATCAATGGCATACTTAAAAGCCTCAAAATCCCTTAGAAGAGGAGTAATGTCTCTGAATAAAATGCCCTTCTGTGGAAAATCTGGAATGTTTCTTATAAACTTTTCAAGTTCCATACTATTTTACCTCCTTTTCCCTTTCTTTTTCTTCTTTTTATTTTTCTTTTTTCTTCTTGTAGATTTTGATTCCTCCTTTTGAACTACCTCCCCTGAACCACTTCCCACTGCTACAGTGGCAGGCTGTGGAGCAATAGCTTTCCTTGGCTTCTCTTCAATCTCGTGTTTGCTCAGTTTATCCCATACAACAAGTAGAGGTGCTGCTATAAATATTGATGAATATGTACCGGAAAGTATTCCAAAGAGAAGAGTGAAGGAGAAGTCTCTTATTGTTGCTCCACCAAAAAGGATAAGGGCAAGTATTGCAAGGAATGTGGTAAAAGAAGTATTAAATGAACGGGTGACAGATTGGCATATACTCTTATTTACTATCTCAGCATAACTCATCTTTCCTTTAAGTATCTTTAAGTTTTCCCTTACTCTGTCAAGAACAACCACTGAGTCTTCCACAGAGTATGCTATTATAGCAAG
>QMOO01000131.1 GCA_003648245.1 Caldisericota bacterium | reverse complement strand
CGTTTTCCCCTTACAATTACCTCTCCAATATTTGTTAACGCCCTGGGATAACCGTCAGAATATCCCATAGGGATAGTGGCTATAATACTCTCTCTCTGTGTATAGAATTTTCTTCCATAACTTATAGGTGTTCCCTTATCAACTCTCTTTAAGAAGACTATTTTTGCTCTAATACTCATAACTGGATGCAGTTTTATCTCCCTAACAAACGACGAAGGTCTTAATCCATAAAGCATTATTCCAACTCTTACTCCATCAAGAGAAAACTTCGGAAGATCAATTACGGTGGCAGAATTTCCTATGTGTTTCAGTGGTATTTCAATTCCTTCTTTTTCAAGTTTATCTACAACATACATAAATCTTTTAAATTGCTCTTCTGTAAAGGACTTGTCCTCTTCATCAGCTGTGGAAAAATGGGAGTATAAACCTTCTATCTCAATATTTTTTAATTTTTTTATTTCTTTTATAAATTCAACGGAGTCTTTATAGGGAATTCCCAACCTTCCCATTCCTGTATCTATTTTTATGTGAACCTTAATTTTTTCCCCGTATGTTTCAAGGAATTTCTCCAGTTCCTCTGCAAAATCAAAGGAAAGAATTGTTGGTGTAAGGGAAAATTCAACTATGTAGTTTACCTGTTTTGGAAATACATATCCCATTATAAGTATTGGTTTCTCTATGCCCTCACTTCTTAGCTCTACTCCCTCCTCAAGGTTCCTTACAGCAAGATAATCTGCTCCAAGATTCTCCAGTTCCTTTGCTATTTCTACAGAGCCATGTCCATAGGCATTACTTTTTACAACGGCTATAAGCTTTCTTTTTCCTATTATTTTTCTAACTGTTTTATAGTTCTTTTTAAGGTTATCAAGATTTATTTCAGCCCAGACAGGCCTTAAAAGAACTTCGTTTTTCATGGGTTCACTACATATGTGTATTCATCAAAGTAGAGGTCTCTTTCCCAGTCCACCTCTCCTTTGATTTTTATTACTTTTTCTCCAACAAGTTCTACCCTGAATAGGTGGGAATTGTACCACAAAGTTTTAGGGTTCCCTAATTTGAAAGGATTTTCCTTTATTATAGGTAAGTCACTCTCCAGTATGTCACCCTCTCCAAGAATGTAGTAGGAGAATTTTCTTACAACATCTGTTATAACAAGGTTCATTTCAAGAAGAGACTTCTCAATTGCATGCCACTTTTTCATATCCGATTCTATGGTTGTTAGTCCAAAATAGCCAGAACTCCCTGTCCCTTTTACTCCTTCAAGAAGTCTCGAGATAAACAGCTCTATTCCTTTTACCGTTTCAACAGGATCTGTGAAAAATACATCAAATTTTCCTTTTAATTCCTCTGGTATTTCCCACCTTGCATCGTATCTTATAGCTTTAAGTTTGTTTAATTTCCTCTCTTTGGTAACTTTATTTATGAAATTTACAAGCCGTTCATCAACCTCAAGTACTACTATTTCTTCCGGGAGTTTTGATAATGCAAATAGAATCCCCATAAGATCATCATCACCAAGTATAAGTATCTTTTTCTTATATATATCTCCCCTCTCCAGCATATAAAGCATTCTTGCAAGGGCAGTGTCAGAATCGACAATGCCTTGATCGTATAAAGTTGTAGGTTTTGGTCTTTCCTTTGCAATGTTGTCATATTCCTTAATTAGATCTTTCCACTGGTTTTTTCTGTCAACCACCCCTCTTCCTTTGCATTCGCTGCATCTATAAGAAGCGAAGGCAATTTCTGGTATAGAAGCCTTTACATAAAATTTCTCATTTCTCTCCTCTATTATTCCCTCTTTTGTTAATATTCCTATGGCTTCTATCACTTCTTTTGCAGAATAGTTTGAAAAGGATATGATGTTCCAGAAATCATTTCCTCCTCTTGAAAGGAATCTTATTATTTCTTCTTTTACTCTCTCCATTTATTCCTCCTTTTTTATATCCTTACAGGAAAAATTATAACATAAGGCTATAGAAGTATATTACTCAGCAATGTAAGAGTTAAAGGTGACAGTATTGTTGTAAAGGCGACCCCCTTGGTAAGTAACTTCTTATCGAGTCCCATTTCTACCCCGAAGATTGTTGATGCCATCATTGTTGGCATCATCCCCTGAAGCAGTGCAGGTTTAAGTATAAAGGATTCTAACTTCAAAAGGAGAGAAATTGAAAGTATAATGAAGGGAAACACCAAAAGCTTAAAAACAGCTACGGGTAAAAGATATTTTAATTCCCTTGGTTTTATGTTGAGCTCAAGGTTTATACCAAGATAAAGCATAACAAGGGGGCTTATAGTATGCTTTAATAATATCAGTGGTTCCATGATTAAAACAGGTATATTGAAGTTTCTCATGATTAAACCTGTTATGAATGCGAAGAATGGCGGTGATATAAAGAATTTCTTAACTCCCCCTCTGTCTCCTCCTCCAATGTGGGCAATAATGGGAAAGAGAAATATTAAAAAGAAATAGAAGTTTATCTGATCAAAAAGTATACCATAAGGCAATGCAGTGTTTCCTAAAACATGTTCTATGAGAGGATAACCCAAAAAAGCAGTATTGCCCATAAGTCCTGAGAGTATAATCGATGCTCTCAGTTTCTTATCCCCCTTTAATAGAAGTCCCGTAATAAATAGAAGAGACACCTGAATAATTATAGCCAGGGGAACCATAATAAACAGAAGGTAGAAATTCCCTTCAAATTTTGAAGAGGTTAGAGAGACAAATATAAGGGCTGGCAAAGATATGTTGAATATGATTTTTTTAAGAAGATCTCCATCCTTCTCATTAAAAAAACCAATCCTCTTTAATATAAAACCAATGAGTATTATTATTAAAAAAGAGATAACTTTAACTATCATTTATCGAACCGCTCTATCTGTTTTATTATGAAGTTTGCCACCTCCTCTTCTGGATATGGCCATGCATATATAATTTCTGCTTCAGGATATAAAATCTTGGAAAATTCCACTCTCTCTTTTATTTCCAGTTCACATATTCTATCTCCTGGAATAAGCATGGCTGGAACAAGTATTATCTTTTTGCATCCATTCTTAACTGCCCTATCAATTGCTTCAGTTATGGACGGAGAGCAATAATCATAAAAACCAAAATAGACTGATGTTCCTGCATTTCTCATAATATGGGAGATTACATCAAAAAATCCCTCCCAGTACTCATCGTTTCTGTTATTTCTCTTCCACTTTCTCAATGATTCATTAAGTTCTTCAAATCTATCTGACTCCTCTTTAGATAGAATTTCACCACTTATAATTTTTGCTTTGAGAGTAAAATACTCTCCCAGCTCTTTTCTTGGGAAATCTGTGGGAATGTCCCCTCTTCCTATAATCACATAGCATTTTTTCATCCCTTTATCACCTTTACAAAAACTTTCCTTGTCCTCGGCCCATCAAATTCAAGAAAGAATACACCCTGCCATGTTCCAAGAAGAAGTTTTCCGCTCTCTATAATTATTTCTCTGGATGAGCCTGTTATTGAAGATTTGATATGAGCATCAGCGTTTCCCTCAAGATGTGTATAAGTTTTATTATAGGGTATAAGTTCAGAGAGTGTACTCAGAATATCTCTTATTACAGAGGGGTCAGCATTTTCATTTATGGTTATAGAGGCCGTAGTGTGTGGAACAAAAACAATACAAATCCCTCTTTCAACACCAGACTCTTTGACTAACTTTGATATTTCATCTGTGATGTCTATTGCCTCTACTCTTTTATGTGTTTTCAAAGAGATACTCTTTAACATTCTTCTCCTCCTCTTTAAGAATG
>QMOO01000130.1 GCA_003648245.1 Caldisericota bacterium | reverse complement strand
ACTTATTGATCCAGTGGTTAAAATACCATATCTTTTTATGCTCATTGGAGAGACGGAGAGGGAAAAGAGATTTATTGTGCCTGTAATTTATGTAAAAACTCTTCTTGAGAGACTTAAAAATAAAATATATGTAGACGATATTGATAAATTTTTATTCTTTGGAGATGGAGTTCTTCCTCCAAGATCAAAGGAGACTGTAAGGATATTTAAAGAAGGGCTTTTAAGCGTGAAGGATAAACTTAAAGAAAGACCTCAAGTTCTTGATATGGGATGTGGATCAGGAGTTCTTTCAATTCTAGCAAAAAAAGTTTTAAAGGATAAAAATGTCGATGTTTATTCATCTGATATTTTACCAGAAGCGGTAGCCTCAACCCTTATAAACACCGAAGGTGAGAAAGTAGAGGTTTATAAACCGGGAGATTTATTTGAAAGAATTGATAGAAAGTTTGATTTAATAATTTTTAATGCTCCCTGGGTAAGAAGTAAGGGAAGAAGAAAAAGTGTTCACGATAGAGGGGGTGAAACTATCTATAGATTCTTAAGTGAGGCAAAAAAATTTCTTAAAGATGATGGATTTATAATTCTTAGTTATGCAAATTTTTCTGGAGACTGGGCTATAGATTCTTTAAAGGAAGTCATTGATAAGGAGGGATACTTAGTATTAAAGGAGATGAAGACAAAAATTCAGGCAAGGAGAAGAAAGAAAAAATGGGAGAAGCTGTATCTATTTATCCTTAAACCTGTCTAAATATTAATTTCTCTTACTTCAAAGTTAAAGCCATCTATAAATATATTAGCCTTCCTTTTAAAGGAATTTTTATCTCCTGTTGTGTAAAACTCAAGTTTTAAATTAGAGTTGCGTTCTATAAGACCTTTTAGTTTAAAAGCAATTTCTTTTCCAGGATCTACAATCTTAACATGGGGAATAATCTTTTTTATGATTTCCTCTAAAGGTGGGAAATGTGTGCATCCAAGAATCAATGTATCCACATCATTTAGAGGAGAAAGTATTTTCTTCGCAAGAGAAAATACAGGATTTTTTTCTATTATCCCATCTTCTACAATATTTACAAGTTCCTGAGAACCTATCTCTAAAACCAGTGCTTCTGGAAGGATGGAGGTAATTCTTTTTTTATATATGTGAGATTTTGCTGTAAGGGGAGTTGATATAACTCCAATTCTTCCATTTTTTGTTGTGGATATAGCTTTTTCCACTGCTCCTTCTATTACACCAATTATTGGAATACTGAATTTTTCTTTAAGGTAAGGTAATCCAACAGAACTCATGGTGTTACATGCCACAACAACTAAATTTACCTTCTTTTCTTTAAGGAAAGATACAATTCTTTCACCTCTTTCTATAATTTCTTCTCTCTCTTTTGTTCCATAGGGGAAATAACCTTCGTCTGAGAGATATATAAAGTGATTTTTTGGAAAGGTTTTTATAAGTTCTTTGAGTACAGAAAGCCCCCCAATCCCGGAGTCAAAGACCCCGATTTTACTCACCAAAGTACTCCTTTATGGATTCAAAAACTGCCTCTGCTAATTTCTCTCTTATATCAGGATTGAGTATCATCTTTTCTTCCTCTGGATTTGTTATGAAGAGAAATTCAATAAGAACTGATGGCATGGTTACCACATCTTTTACAACCTGAAATCCTTTTCTTTTTACCCCCCTATCTGTGGTATTTAAAATATTCACTATTTTGTTTTGAACTATCTCTGCAAATTTGTAGCTAAAGGGATGGAAGTAGTATGTCTCAGTTCCATGAGCATCAGGTGATGTGCAGGCATTCAGGTGAAAAGATATAAACAGATCTCCACCAGAGGAATTTGCAATCTCTACTCTCTCATCAAGGTGAGGAGTAGATCTATCGTTTTCTTTCATCCTCGTCATTATCACCCTCGCTCCTTCATTAAGGAGAAGTTCCTTCACTCTATTTGCAATATCAAGGACAAGTTTGCTTTCATAGGAGCCAGAGGGTCCAACTGCTCCTGTATCATAGTAGATTCCTTCAGTATAAGCACCGTGACCAGGATCAAGGACAATGAGTTTCCCTTTAAGTCCTTTCCCCTTCTCTTTAGACCATACAATTTGAATTCCTGGAGGGGATTTAATTCCCTTAATGGATATAGATTTGTATCCTTCCTGATTTTTCAAGATAAGTTCTGTTACAGGAGAGGATGAATTTTTCCTTGGCGTTGTGGAGATATCTTTTACCACATCATAATCTTTAAAATTCCTGTTTGGAGATGGGAGTCCTTTTATTTTTAAAATTATCTCGTTTTCGTTAACTACCTTTGTAAATTTTACTTCATGTGAAGTAAAGATTGTTAAAGTTAGCTTGAGAGATGATTCCTTATTTAAATCAAGTCTTAGGATGTATGGATCAAGATACAAACTTTTTGTCTCCTTATTATAGTAAACTCCAACTTCAAGTATATACGGTATAAAGGAAAGAGGAACAAAAACTTCATCCTTTGAAAAGTAGGGTTTTTCTTTAAATTCTCTTTTTTCAGTATCCTTCTCAACAACTTTTGAGTCTTTAATTATTATGCTTTTTCCCACAATTTTGTACTCTATTTTCCCCCCATCTTTATCCCATTTATAGACTATACCGAGAGATTCAAGCAATGATTTTAGTGGTATGTATAAGGTATTATTCTTTTCAAAAGGAGCGGGAAAGATATACAGTAGGTCTTGGGATAGGTATATTTTATATCCTGGAGGGATACCTTTGGTGAATATTGTTATAGATAAGCCACTTGAAGTTTTCTTTATGTCATACTTTAAATTCCTCTCAAGATCCACAACAATTCTTGTAATAGGAGGGTTTAATTGAAATTGAGCACCCCTTACTCTTAAAACTCCAGATGTGTCAATCTCTTTAGAGAAGCTACCTGAGAGAAGTAAAGAATTTGAAATATCAATGACCAATCTTAAAGGATTTGTTAAGAGGTTCTCCTTGTATTCCTTTATTTCTCCACTGCTTTCTATCTCAATTACAATTGTATTCCCTTCCACTCTGTACTTTACATTATTTATCTGAATTTCCTTTGTCTCCTCTGGTTTTTCCTCATGAGTTTCTTTTTCCTTTATCCAGTATATTCTTCCCTTATAAGTTATCTCAAAGAATTGAATGTCGGGTAAAATCAAAGCAATCCCAATTACTGTAACAATAGAGCCTTTGGGCAGGGTATCCGCTGTTTTCATATCCTCTGATGGGCCATCATATACAGTTTTCTCTTCTTTAAGAGAAATCTCTTTATCTACAGATTTTGTATCAACCACTTTATCAATATGGATTAACCTTATCTTTTCTGAAAAGACCCATCCTGCGTCGCCTCCAGTCTTAACAAAGTACCATATTTCAGAGGAGGAGTTATAAGCCATACCTAAAACTGATACCTTTGTGTCTGGTTCAATTTTTTTGATTACCTCATAGGAAATGGATGGTCCTGTTCTTAAGTTTGTATAATCTTTTATAACACCAGCGTTTTCTTTCTCTTCTTCCTTTGTCTTTCTTACTTCAACAACCCATGAAGCAACCCATCCCTCTTTTCCAATCTGAGGAGGTTTAACCTTATACCACACTCTTCCATCCTTATCCTTTGCCTCAGCAATAACCTTTAAAACAGTTCTCTCTGTTATAGTAATGAGAATCTCATTCTCAAGACCAGGCCCACTTCTTATGTTTGTTGGAGGAGTGATTATTACCTCTATGTCATTTACAGGTTTTTCTTCGATTTTTCTTACTTCAACAACCCATGAAGCAACCCATCCCTCTTTTCCAATCTGAGGAGGTTTAACCTTATACCACACTCTTCCATCCTTATCCTTTGCCTCAGCAATAACCTTT
>QMOO01000129.1 GCA_003648245.1 Caldisericota bacterium | reverse complement strand
TCCTCCTTTAAATTCTTAATCTCTTTAAAGGAAATTTTTATTCCAAGTATGTTTAACATATCCTCAAATACCTTTAGTGCATAGCTGAAACTACCCTCTCCTCCTTCTCCTTTAATCTTGTTTATAAATTTAAATAAAACTCCGAGGGCACCCTGAGTATTAAAATCATCATCCATAAAGGATGTAAACTCTTTCATTGCATCATCAGAGATTTTTCTTATCTTTTCATCATCTTCAGGGAATTTCTCCTTCATCACCTTGAGGAAGTTGTAAAACTCCTTGATTCTTTCATAGGATTTTTTTATCTCATTCAGTTTCTCAAAGGAAAAGTCTATGGGAGAGTGATAATCACCTGAAAGAAGAAACAACCTCAAAACCTCTGGCTGATACTTCTTTAAGAGCTCCTCAATGGTAAAGAAGTTTCCAAGAGACTTACTCATCTTTTCCTTGTTTACAGTTATAAGGCCATTGTGAAGCCAGTATCTTACATAGGGTTTATCTCCTGCCCATGCCTCAGATTGAGCTATCTCATTCTCATGATGAGGGAAAATAAGGTCAATTCCACCACCGTGAATATCGTATCCAAAACCAAGGTACTTCATGGACATAACAGAGCATTCAATATGCCATCCCGGTCTTCCCTTTCCCCATGGAGAATTCCACGCTGGCTCTCCCGGTTTCTGCTTCTTCCATAGTGCAAAATCAAGGGGGTCTTTCTTTGTTTCATCCACAGGGATTCTTGCTCCCTTTATTAAGTCCTCTATTTTTCTTCTTGAAAGTTTCCCGTATTCAGGAAACTTTTTTACTGAAAAGTAAACTCCTGTGTCTGTTTCATACGCAAAGCCTTTATCCTCAAGTTCCTTTACCATCCTTATAATGCCATCTATGTTCTCTGTAACCCTTGGATATATGTTTCCCTCTTTATCAACATTGAATAGATCAAGATACTTTTCATACATCAAGATAAAGGTTTCTGCAATCTCCTTTGGTGAAATTCCCCACTCATTTGCCCTTTTTATGATCTTATCGTCTATATCTGTGTAGTTTTGAACATACTTAACTTCAAATCCTTTAAATTTTAAATATCTCTTTATGGTGTCAAATACAACAAAAGCCCTTGCGTGTCCAAGATGGGGGTAGTTATCAGGGGTAAGACCACAAACATACATATAAATTTTTCCCTTCTCTCTTGGAACAAGCTCCTCTTTTTTTCTCGTCAGTGTGTTGTATACTCTAATCATTATTTACCTCCATGTCAGGCTCCCTTCACCTCTGAAATTGCATCTGAGAGCCTCTTAACACTCTCTTCCTTTCCAAGAAGATATATGTAGATGTATATCTCTGGTCCTTCTCTCTTATGTGTTATTGCCACCCTCAATGGAAAGTAGAGTCTCTTTCCCTTAAAACCAAGCTCCTTTCCTGTTTTTCTTATAAGTGATAGAATTTCATTTTCATTCCACTCTGAAAGTGATGAAAGGTTCTTCATAAACCCCTCAAGCAAAGGAATAAATTCCTTCAAGTATTCTTTATCGTCTTCTAAGAGAGGTGGCGGGGAAAATATATCCTTGATTATGAGATTTAAATCCTTAAGAAGTGTCATGTGTTCTCTAAGAAGCCTTGTTGCCTCTTTTATCCAATTATCGGATAGGGAGGGAAACTCTTTTTTTACGAAGGGTTTTACCCTCTCAAAAATAACTTCCAAGGGAAGTGTCTCCATGTATTTGTGATTCATCCACTTTAATTTTGATAATGAAAATATTGCGTTACTCTTTGAAAGGTTGTCTATGTCAAACTCTTTAATGAGTTCTTCCATTGTGAAAAATTCCTTCTCCTTTGACTTTGGAGACCATCCAAGAAGCGCCATGTAATTTATTAGAGCCTCTGGGAGAAAACCATCAAATCTATAGTCTCTTAAGGATACACTTCCGTGTCTTTTTGAGAGCTTTGTGTGATCTTCACCAAGAATCATGGGGAGATGAATAAATTCAGGAACAGGAAAGCCAAGAGCTTCATAGAGAAGAACCTGCCTTGGTGTGTTTCCATGAAGATGGTCTTCTCCTCTCATAACATGGGTTATTTTCATCAAAGCGTCGTCAATCACAACTGCAAAGTTGTATGTCGGAATTCCATCAGACCTAAGAATCACAAAATCGTCAAGGTTCTCCATGGGAAAGGTGAGTTCTCCCCTCAATCTATCATAGACTTTAACCTCTCCAGAGAGTGGTGTTTTAAACCTTACAACAGGGATTCTTCCCTCTTCAAATTTCTTTCTTCTCTCTTCCTCTGTAAGATTCCTACATCTACGGGAGTATTTTGGCATCTCTCCTCTTTTTATTGCCTCCTCTCTGTCTCTTTGTAATTCCTCTGGAGCGCAGAAGCAGTAATACGCCTTATCCTCTTTAAGAAGCTTATCAATGTATTTTTTATAAATATCAAGTCTTTCACTCTGTCTGTATGGTCCATAGGGTCCACCTATATCAGGACCTTCATCCCACTCTATACCAAGCCACTTAAGTCCATCAATTATATCTTCTTCATACTCCTTTTTTGAACGGAGCTTATCTGTATCTTCAATTCTTAATATGAGTTTTCCTCCCTTACTTTTTGCAAATAAGTAGTTAAAAAGAGCAGTCCTTACATTCCCTATGTGCATGTATCCAGTGGGTGAGGGCGGAAATCTAACTCTAATCATCTTTCCTCCTTTTAAACAAGGTCTTTATTAATTATAACTTAATTTAATGAGATTAAAGAATTATTTGATTTTCCTCCTTAAAGGAAATTTTAATCTGACTCCTTTTTATTATACAATAAACATGCGGAGGAAATATGGTCTCTGATATTTTGACATTTTTAAGATTTGCTTCTTCTGGCTTTATCGTTTATCTTGGTTTAATCCCGAAAGATACCTTCCCCATCTTTTTCTACACAGTGCTATTTGCATGGGAAACAGACATTCTTGATGGATATTTAGCAAGAGCTACAGGAAAATTTTGGAAACTTGGAAAGTACGATTTTCTCTTTGATATGATCTTTGTCTGGTCAACTCTACTTTACTTCTATCTCTCTGGGAGGATAACATTAACCCTCTTTGCTTTTTATAACCTTGTTTCTTTTTCATTTATTGCACTCTTTCCATCAAAAACAACAACTATGACATTTGCCGCTCCTGTTGTCTTTGCTCCTTTCGTTATATCCTTCTTTGAATACAAATCTCTTTCAACTGCTTCCTGGATATGGATTGTAATAAACTTCATACTTTTCCACAAAAGATTCTTTGAGGTAGTTGAAAGCTACATGAAGGGACTTAAAGGAAAGAAGGAGGCAAATCATTTTGTAAATAAAAAACACTGACTTTTTCTAATGGTATAATACTTTCCATGAGAAAGGATACTCTCTCCCTAATAGTTGCCACAATTCTCTGGGGAATTACTTTTGTTGTTGTTAAGAAGGGTGTTGAGGCATATCATCCAGTATCGTTTTTATTTTTAAGGTTCAGCATAACATTCCTTGTTCTCACGGTATTTATGGCTTTAACAAAGAGAAAAATCAAAAATGAGATATTTGTAAAAGGATTGATACTTGGCATTTTTCTATTCTTTGGATACATTCTTCAAACTGTTGGTTTAAAATACACAACCCCATCAAAGAGCGCATTCTTAACTTCTCTTTTTGTACTATTCACTCCATTTATATCTTTCTTTATACTCAAAACAAAGATAAAGTTTAGAACAGTGCTTGCTGTTATTTTAGCTTCCGCAGGAATATATCTTATGTTTGGGCTCTCAATAGATACAATTAACATTGGAGATATTCTTACAATTCTTTGTGCTGTAAGCTGGGCTTTTCACATTGTTTTCGTTGGACTT
>QMOO01000128.1 GCA_003648245.1 Caldisericota bacterium | reverse complement strand
GTATCCCAAATTCCTTTGTAAAATATGGAGAAGAAAATTTGCTCTGTTTAAAGATAACCTCACAATCCAGTAAAGGGTGTATTATTAAAGGACCTGTAAAGTTATTTTTTGTCCACTCCCCCCATCCTCCTGTATGGACTAAAAATAGTCAAGTAATAAAAAAATTATCAGGTAAAATACAGGTGTGGGCTCTTATACAAAAGAAATCTATAAAAAGGGGAGAACTTTGTCAGGTAGATTTTGTGGTCCTGGAAAACGGGATAATAAACCCTTGCTTTCCGGTAAGGGTATTTTTAAACGACCAGAGTTTCCCTGTGGTTGGAGATATTAAAACTGGAGATTATACAACATGGGTTTCAAGTTTGGAACCCGGTATACATCAATTGAAAATAGAATTAAACACCAGGGAAAACATTCTTTCTTTTTCTCTCGGTAAAATAATTGTGAAAGAAAACACTCTGCAAAAAAAGAACTTAAAAGATATATTCCCAATTGGCACATGGATAACACCATTAAGTTTTGAAACCGGGGAGGAGATGGAGAAACATTATAATAAACTATTCCAAAAACTTAAAGAGTATGGAATAAATACAGTAGTAATTGTTCATTTTTCTGGCAAAAACCTGGATGTAATAAAGAAATTAACTAAAAAATATGGTTTATCTATCCTTTTTTATCCTACTGTTTTTAAGAATATAGGAGTGCCACTAAATCCTAAGAAAGTTTATTCAGCATGCAAGAAAACTGCTGATGACTGGAAGAGCTGCCCTAACTTGATAGCATATGGAATCTGGGATGAGATATCTCTGGAACAGGCTAAGCACTGGAAGTTTATAAGAATGGTTATGGAAGGTTTGGACCCTGAGCATCCTGTAACTGTATGTTTAAACCAGAACCATCTTAGACAAACAGAAATACAGGAAGCACAAATTTTACATCGGGATATTTATTATCCTCCAGGTGGTTCATCAAAAAGTATTTCAGGATTTGAAAAGGAAGTAATCAACGCAGGAAGAATATCTGAAAAACTTAAAATACCTCTCTGGGTTACAATGGCTCCAGGTTATCCAGTTAATGGTGTGCGAGAGATGTGCTGGCATTCTTTATCTAATGGAGCGACAGGTTTATTCTTTTTCCACTGTTATACTATTTATCCGAAGGGAAGCATATGGCGTGGATTTATAGAACTACCAGATTTAAAGGTAACACCTCAACTGGAAGTAATAAAAGAAATCTCACAAAAAATTAACAAACATCTGTCATTTTTAAGTATGTTAAAGAGTAGTGAAAATATCGCTAAATCCAGTCAGCCACTTCTATCAGTCAAAACCAGAAGTGATCACAGGGGCAATTTTTATCTATTTATAGTCAACAGGGATATAAATTCAGAAGTCACAGGAGATATTACTATAAATAAAGAGATTGGTAAAGTAATAGATATTTTTACCGGGGAAGAGATAAATTTGAAAAACAGGGTCTTTTCCTGTAACCTTAAACCTGGCGATGGAAAAGTTTACCGTCTGGTAAACCTTCACTGAACACCGTCATCAGTTTAGGGTCTTTCGTATTTAGTTGCACTTTTAAGATTTAACCCTGGATTTAAAAGTCCACTATAATGCATCTCATCTTCTGTTATTGAAATAATTTCTCCCACTTTATACCCGGGAATATTCAATAATTTCGTCAGTGTATTTAAGTCCATTTTATCTTTCAGTTTTTCCATAAATTATAACACTTGAAAATTACTCCCCACTAAATACGAATGAACCTAGTTTTTTATCTTGAATTAAACCTTTTTTATTTAAGTAATAATCTAAAAGATGTTTAAAAACAATTTTTCCGTTTTTGTTTAAATCACCCATAATAAAATCTCTTTCAAGGATATAAGAGACCACACCTACCATACCACTTCCACACAGAGGGTCAAAAATTAAATCATTTTTGTTAGAAAAATGTTCTATTAAACACTGGAGAAGTTTACTTCCTATCGAGGTCCGACCTCGCAAAAGGAGGACATGGTCCACCGAGGATCAGTTTTTATCCTACCTATAGAAATGAAAAGATTTGGCTTTGGTGGCGATGCTCTCTTATGATAAAATAAGAGAAGAAAAATGCTTGAGACAAAAAATTTAAAAAAGAGATTTGGTAAAAAAATAGCAGTGAGAGATGTTTCCCTGAATGTCTCAAAAGGAGAAATAGTTGGTCTCCTTGGTCCAAATGGGGCAGGAAAAACTACTACTTTTGAAATGATATTGGGTTTTTTAAGACCAGATAGAGGGGAAATTGTGCTTGATGGTGTTGATATAACAAATTATCCTGCATGGAAAAGAGCACGACTTGGAATTTCTTATCTTCCTCAAGAAATATCAATCTTTTCAAAATTAACTGTTGAGGAAAATTTTTTTATTGTCCTTGAGTCGTATTATAGAAATAAAAAAGAAATGAAAGAAGTGGTGGAAAAATATCTTAAGAAAATGGGACTTTATGATATGAGAAAACAGATTGCAGGAACTTTATCAGGAGGAGAAAAAAGACGCCTTGAAATAGGTAGAAGTTTAAGTTTAAATCCCAAGTTTTTCCTTCTTGATGAGCCATTTTCAGGGATTGACCCAAAAACAGTTTCTGAACTCCAGGATATAGTTGTTGCTCTGAAAAGAGAGAATATAGGAATTTTGTTAACAGACCATAATGTCCGAGAGGCATTAAAAATCACAGATAGAGCATATATAATTTATCAGGGAGAAATACTCATTGAAGGAAAACCAGAAAGAATTTTAGAACATCCTGAAGCAAGAGGTGTTTATTTCGGGGAGAAATTCCAGATATGAAAAAAGAATTAAAAGTTATACCTTGTCATATTGGGATTATAATGGATGGAAATGGAAGATGGGCACAAAAAAGGAAATTGCCGAGAGTTTTTGGGCATAGAGAAGGACTTAAAGCAGTAAGAAAAGCGGTAAAGGCAGCAAAAAAGTTTAAGATTAAATATTTAACTCTTTACTCCTTTTCAACAGAAAACTGGAAAAGACCGAAAGAAGAGGTTAATTTTCTCTTTAAACTTATGGAAACAAGATTGAGAAAAGAAGGAGATAGTTTAAACAGGAATAATGTCAAAGTTGAATTTACAGGAAGGAAAGAGGGATTACCAAAAAAACTTATTGAAATAATGGACTATGTTAGAGACATTACAAAAAATAATACTGGTTTAAATTTGATTTTTGCAATAAATTATGGGGGAAGGCAGGAAATACTTGATGCTATTGAGAAAATTGTTAAGAAGAAAAAAATAAAAAAAGTAGATGAAGAAACTTTCAGAAAATTTCTCTATCTTCCTGATGTTCCGGATGTTGACCTTATAATAAGAACTGCTGGAGAGAAAAGAATAAGTAATTTTTTAATCTGGCAATCAGTTTATTCAGAATTTTATTTTACAGATGTTTTATGGCCTGATTTTGACGAAGAAGATTTTTATAAAGCCCTTGTTTCATACCAGAAGAGAAAAAGGAAATTTGGAGGGCTTATTAAATGAAGAAAATTGCAATTTTAGGTTCAACAGGAACAATAGGAGTTAATACTCTTGAAGTTGTAAGAAGACAAAAAGAAAAATTTAAAGTTGTTGCTCTTGCCTGTAAAGAAAATAGAAAGGTTTTAAAGGAGCAGATAAAAGAATTTTCTCCTTCCTTTGTTTATACTAAAAAGAGAGATTCTTCTGTTGAGAAAAATTTTAAAAGTGTGAAATTTTTTTATGGTGATGACCTTATAAAAATTTCAGAAGTTGATGCAGATATTTTTGTTTTTGCCATCCCTGGAATTGAGAGTTTGAAAACATTTGTTGAATGCTTAAAGAGAGGAAAAACTATTTCTCTTGCTACAAAAGAAATTCTTGTTGTTGGTGGT